>CAZEKN010000054.1:0-11005 GCA_964512755.1 uncultured Desulfatibacillum sp.
CACACCCATCAGTTTATCGAACGCTATGAAGGCCTGGTCGGTTTCGGCCTCGACCGGGAGACGGATGAAAACACGATCATCTGCTACCTTCAGCAATTTTCCGATGATGCGGTCATGACCGCGATCATCAAGCGGTTGGAGGATTCTGAGCTGGCCGAGGTTTTCGATCTGATCAACCGCCTGCTGCGGCGGCACTTCAGCGAGGCTGAATACCACCGTTTGTTCCTGAAGGACGACGACCGGGACGGGGAGGAGAGGCCATGCTGACCGAGAAACACCTCGAAAACTACGCCGACGTGCTCTGGTGGGGGTTGACCACCGCCCGGGGCAAGCGCTTCCGGAAGGGAGACCTCGTCCAGATCCGGTTTCATTCGAACGCGTTGCGTCTGGCCGAGATCCTGCACCGCAAGCTGATTGAAAAGGGACTCCAGCCGATCGTCCGGCTGGCGCGCACGGTCGACATGGAAAGCAGTTTTTACCATTTGGCCAGCCGGCGGCAGCTGACCTTCATCCCTCCGGGCGAAAAGCATCTCTCGCAACGCCTGAACGGCAGCATCTTCCTGAATGCACCCGAATCCCTGACCCATCTGCGCACGGCCGCACCCGAGCGCATCGCGGTCGCCGCGCTCGCCGCCCATCCGCTGCGCACGCTGCTCGAAGCGCGCGAAGCCTGCGGCGAGTACGCCTGGACGCTTTGCATGCTGCCCACCCCCGCCCTCGCGCACCATGCCGGGCTCAGCCTGGCCCAGTACACCCGCCAGGTGGTGAACGCTTGCTTCCTGGAGGCGGCCGAGCCCGTCTCCGAATGGCAGCGAATCCATCGCCGGGCCGGCGTGATCAAACGCTGGCTGGACCGATTACCCGTCGTCACCGTCCAGGTGGAATCCGCCTCGACCGATCTCATCATCCCCCTGGGGCCTCGGCGGCGGTGGGCCGGGGTGTCGGGCCGGAACATCCCCAGTTTTGAACTGTTCGTCAGCCCGGACTGGCGCGGGGTGCGCGGGGTGTACGCCGCCGACCAGCCGTCTTTTCGCAACGGCAACACGGTGCGCGGCGTGCGCCTGGAATTCAGAGACGGCCGCCTGGTGCGCTCCGCCGCCGCCGAGGGCGGGCGTTTCTTGAAGCAGCAGCTGGCCATGGACGCCGGAGCCAGCCGGGTGGGAGAATTCTCGCTCACCGATCGCCGCTTTTCCCGAATCACCCGCTTCATGGCCAACACGCTCTTCGATGAGAACTACGGAGGGCGCTTCGGGAACTGCCACCTCGCGCTCGGCTCCTCCTATGCCAACACCTATGCCGGAGACCCCCGCCGGCTGTCACCTGCGACGAAGGAACGGCTTGGCTTCAACCAATCCGCTTTGCACTGGGATTTCGTCAATACCGAAAAAAAGCGTGTGACGGCCGTTCTATCCGACGGCACCCGCAAAGTGATTTATGAAAACGGGGAGTTCCCCGGTTAGACGCCGGCCCGGGTCATGGCGGACGTCTCATTGAAGGGCTGGGGCGCGGCTTCCGAAACCCTGAAGCCGGTGCAGAGATCTTGAACCGCTTCGAGAAGCTGTTTCAACGGAAACGGTTTGAGCAGAACCCGGTCGAATCCGGCCCCAGCCAGCAGCCAGGGGGTTCCGGACATGCCTACAACCGGGGTCCGTCCGCGTGCGGAGCTGCGAATATGCTTCAGCACGCTGTGGCCGCCGAGATGCGGCATGAGGTAATCGGTTATCACCACGTCGAAATTTCCGCAGTCGAACTTGCAGATGCCTTCCTGCCCGTCCGGTGCGGTCTCTACCCGATGCCCGAATCGGGTCAGGGCGGCCTCGATCAGGCTCAGGATCCCTTTTTCGTCCTCAATAACCAATACCGACCCCATGCTGCCACTCCTACCTGCAGCCGGACGAACGGCTGGCTGCTCCGTATGGTCTGAAAACGTTGTTCCGATCAGACCCGGTTAGGCTCCCGGAAAATCAATAGACGCGATGGCGGTGCGATGGCGGAATATTTAGGGAAGGGATGCCGGCTTGTCAAACCGCAAAAAAAGACAAAGAACTCGAATGCCATCTAAATTATCAACAATATTTATCCCGTTGAAAGCATGGGGTTTTCGAAGAGAACCGGCGAAAAGCCCAGATACCACGCTCATCGCCGCAGGATGGACCGATTGGCAACAATTTCATCAGGATCGGAGCAAATTCGGCCGCCGCCGCCCCATGCGACCGGCCGTTCGAACTGCTTGAATCGTCGATTATCTCATTTTTGCTTGGAAGGAGGGGGTGCTAGACCTTGTACTTTCCGAAGTCTTCCGAAGACAGCTTCTCTAGGTAATCGGCCCATTTCTTGCCTTCTTCGCTCGTGTCTGCGATCTCAACGTCCGGCTCGCGGATTTTGGAATGCTGGATGACGGCATCCTCCACGAAAATCGGCGCTTCGAAGCGTAGTGCCAGGGCAATAGCATCGCTGGGGCGCGCATCCATCTCGAACGTCTTGCCCTCGGAGACGAAATGAATGCGGGCGAAAAACGTATTGTCCCGCAAATCGCAGACCTCGACGCGATCGACGGAAATTTCAAGCTGCTTGGCAAAATTCCGGAAAAGATCGTGGGTCATGGGCCGTTCATATTTGATCTTCTGAAGCGCGGAGGCGATGGAGGTGGCCTCCAGCAAACCGATCCAGATAGGCACCGCCTGCTCGTCGTCCTCGGTTTTCAGGATGATGATCGGCGTGTTCGACGCCGGGTCCATGGTTAATCCGGCGATGTTGACTCTGCGCAGCATGAAGCACCTCTCTTTAGCGGCGGCCCGGATGATGCAGATGATGCATCGGATCGCTCCAGGCGCCCCCACAGCGAATGCGCCAGCGCCCGTTCAATGCGGACCGGAACCATCCGGCCCGGACGGATGAGACCGGCATCCGCATGCAAACCCGCATCGATGAAATGAACGATCTTGTTCCCCCGGGTCCTTCCCGTCCATTGCTTCCTCGAGCCTTCGGCATCGGCCGCCGGCCGCTTGCTGTAGCCCTCCGCCATGACCTCCTGCACCGATCCCACCAGACTCTGGTGCTTGGCGGCGGTGATGCGGTCCTGGAGCGCGAGCACGGCGTGCAATCGCTCGCGTTTCTCCTGCTCCGGAACCTTATCGGAAAGCAGGCGGGCGGGCGTGTTCGGGCGGTCCGAGTACATGAAGGCGAACACGCTGTCGAATTCAACCTGCTGCATGAGGTCCAGAGTCGCCTCGAAATCGGTTCGGGTCTCGCCCGGGAAACCGACGATGAGATCGGAGGTAATGGAGATCTGCCGACAACTATTCCGTAGTTTGGCAACGTTGTCAAGGTAATGCTCGCGCGTATAACGCCGGTTCATGCACGCCAGGACCCGATTCGAACCGGACTGGACCGGCAGATGGATGTGCGGGCAAAGCTTTTCGAGGGTGGCAAAGCTCTCGATCAGCTCCAGGGTCAGGTCCTTGGGATGGGAGGTCGTAAAACGGATGCGCGCCAGATCGGTTACGGTGTTCACCTTTTCCAGCAGCTGTGCGAACGAGCAGATTCCCTCCTTGGCGCCGTAGCTGTTCACGTTCTGCCCCAGCAGCGTGACCTCGCGGACCCCGGCCGTAGACAGCCCGCGGATTTCATTCAGGATCGCTTCCGGAGACCGGCTGATCTCGCGTCCGCGCACATAAGGCACGACGCAGTAGGCGCAATAGTTGTCGCAACCGCGCATGATGGTCACAAACCGCGAAACCCCGTTGCGGTCCTCCGCGCCCGGCGCTTCGACCGGCTCATCCGGGGGCTCGTCCATCTCGACCGCAACTATCGGGCGAGAGTGGGATCCCAGCTGCATCAGCAGGGATCCCAGGCGGTGAACCGCTCGGGTGCCGAGGACCAGATCCACGTGCGGCGCGCGCTCCCGGATGCGTTCACGCTCCTGCTGGGCCACGCAGCCGGCCACCACCACGACCAGCTCCGGCCTCCGGGCCTTGACGGCGGCCAGTTGGCCTAAAAGGCTGAAGGCCTTCTGCTCGGCCTTGGCACGCACGGCGCAGGTGTTGACGACGACGAGATCGGACGGGTCGGCGGACAGCGCCGGCACATATCCCAGCGCAGTCAGACTCCGGGCAATGCGTTCGGAGTCGGAAACGTTCATCTGACAGCCGATGGTATGAATGTAGAAAGATTTGGGTTGCATCGTTATGGACACCGAAGCTGGGGCGGGAGAATGGATTTTAAAGTGCGTCGATACCCGGGCAGTATAACCACCTCCTGCGGGAATGCAACCCGAAGCATGACCACCATCCGATCGGTTTTCAATTGAGGTCATCCGTCGGATCGGGTATAAGGGCCGCCTGATGGAAAAATGCTGGCAGATAGCGAACGTGGACAGAGCCACCGTCACCGCCCTCAAGCAGGCCCTCGGGTGCCATCCCGTGATCGCAACCCTGCTCGTCAACCGCCGACTCACCTCACCGGAGCAGGCCGATGCCTTTCTGCATGCCTCGATTGCGCATCTGCGTCCGCCGACCGGGCTCAAGGACCTGGAACCGGCGGTCGAGCGCGTGGTTCGCGCAATCGCCGCGGGGGAGAACATTCTGCTGTTCGGGGACTATGACGTGGACGGGACGACCGCCACAGCCGTCCTGTTCGATTTCCTGAAAGCCTGCGGCGCCAGCGTATCCTACTACATTCCGCACCGCCTGACGGAAGGCTACGGGCTGCAAAGCCGGCATATCGCGGAAGTGGCCGTGCCGCGGCGGGCCGCGCTGGTGATCACCGTGGATTGCGGCTCCAACAGCCATGCCGCCGCGGATGCCGCCCGCGCGGCGGGGATCGACGTGATTATCACCGATCACCACCATGTGAGCCCGCCGCTGCCGCAGGCGCTGGCGGTCATCAACCCCAAGCGCCAGGACTGCCCGGGCGGATTGAGTCGGCTGGCCGGCGTCGGCGTGGCCTTCTTCGTGGCCGTCGCGCTGCGGAGACGCCTGCGCGAAACCGGTTTTTGGGCCGGACGCACCGAACCCAATCTGCGCTCACTCTGCGACCTGGTGGCCCTGGGCACCATCGCCGACATGGTGCCGTTGCTGGAGGAAAACCGCATCCTGGCGAAAACCGGCCTGGAGGTGATCGGATCCGGCCGGCGGCCGGGCCTGGCCGCCTTGATGGAGGCGGCCGGAATCACCCATCGCCCGATGGACGCCGACGATGTCGCGTTTCGGCTGGCCCCGCGTCTGAACGCCGCCGGGCGCATCGACCACGCCAGCCGGGCCGTAGACCTGCTGACGGCCGACCGCATGGACACCGCGCGGGGGTTGGCTCACGCCCTCAACCAGCTGAACGCCAGCCGCCAGGAAATCGAACGCCGCATCTGGGATGACCTGGAGGCGCGGATCGCCCGCCAGCCCGACCTGCTGAAGCGCCAAACCCTGGTTCTGGCCCATCCGGAATGGCATGCCGGGGTGATCGGCATCGCAGCCTCCAAGATGATGGTCCGGTATCACCGGCCGGTGGTCCTCATCGCCCTCGCAGGCCGTTCCGGACGAGGCTCGGCGCGGGGAATCCCCGGGATCGATCTCTTCGCGTGTCTGTCCGCCTGCCGGATGCATCTCGAGGAACTGGGCGGTCATGCGCAGGCCGCCGGCCTGCGCATCCATCCGGATCGGCTGGAGGATTTTCAGCAGGCCTTTGAAGCAGCCGTCCGCGGCGCCGCCGGCCCGGAGGCGTTCATCCCGCATCTTTCGATCGAAGCTGAAGTGGGGCTGGCGGCGATCTCGGAGGACCTTGCCGACCAACTGGAGCAGCTGATGCCCTTCGGCGCCGAAAACCCGGAACCTTTGTTCATGGCCCGCCAGGTGGCCGTCATCTCCTCCAGCCGCGTCGGCGAGCATCACCGGCGCATGGTGCTCCGGCCGGCCGCCGCGCCGGCGCAGCGCACCTTTCACGCCATCCAGTTCCACGCGGATCCCCGTCAGGAGTCCCTGACGCATTTCGAGCGCATGGCGTACCGGCTGCGCTGGAACCGCTGGAATGGAAGCAAGACGTTGCAGCTGGTGGTTGAGGCGGTGTCCGGCCGGTAGGGGCTGGCGCGTTCGATCCCGTCGGCGCCGCGAGGGGCTGCAACATGTATTTTTTGCTTGAAATATATTTGCATGGCATCTATTATAAGCTGTTTACGAATTTAAATACCCGCCGATCGTTCGGATCGGTGTGAAAGGGAACAGAGGGTATGGGAAAGGTCTTCCGACCGAGTACGCGCGAATCTTCGATTCTGTCCAAAATCGAGTCAACCAAGGAACACAAGCGACGCCTGGCGATCGGCAGCCTGCGGGACTGCATGGATGCGCTCTCCAACGCCGTTGCCATGAAGCTGGTGGAAAACAGCCTGGTGGAAACCACCAACAAGAACTCCTTGGAGGAACAGATCCGTTCCTGTCTCGAAAAGCTGACCCGCGCAAGCGACTTCGACATCGACTACCAGATTGCGCCGGTCCGCAACCTGGTACCGGACTTCAACATCGTGAGCCTCTATTTGACGGCGTTCATCATCGAAAAGCTACTGGACCATAAGGACGTCGTCGATATTTTCGGTTCGGACGAAGACATCTATCTGACGGTCAATCAGCAAGTCAAGAAACACCTGCCGGTGTAATGCCTTCCCTGTTTCAGCCGCGGCTGGTCAACGGGCCATTCGAAGACCCGGGGCTGTTCATCCCATTTCAATTCGAACGCCGGGCGATGCTCTTCGACCTCGGCGACCTCTCGCGGCTGCCCCCGCGCGAACTCTTGAAGATCAGCCATGTGTTCGTCACGCACACCCACATGGACCATTTCATCGGGTTCGACCAGCTGCTGCGCTGCGTTCTCGGCCGGCAGAAGGATCTCTGCCTCTATGGACCCAGGGGATTCATCGACAACGTGGAGGGAAAGCTGGCGGGGTATTCCTGGGATCTCGTCGACCGATTCACCTGCCGCCTGGCGCTGCACCTGACCGAGGTCCACGCCGACCGCCTGTTGCGCCGATCCTATCATTGCGGGGACGGCTTTGCCGGCGCCGGCGACCGGCTCGTTCAGCCGTTCGACGGCCGGCTGCACGCCGAACCCTGCCTCGCGGTCGACGCCGCGATCCTCCAGCACAGCATCCCCTGTCTGGGTCTATCCCTGGCGGAGCGCTTTCACGTCAACATTCTCAGAACCGGGCTGGAGGAGTTGGGGCTGACCCCGGGTCCCTGGATTTCCCGGTTCAAAGCTGCGCTGCATGCGCAGGTCGATCCGCAGATAGAGTTTACCATCGAACCCGGCCCGCGAGGGGCCGGGGGCACCTTCACCGTGGAACACCTGACCCGCAAACTCGCACGAATCACCCCGGGGCAAAAAATCGCCTACATCACCGACGTCGGCGATACCCCCGCCACACGGGAGGTGGTCGCCGCATTGGCGCGCGACGCCGACCAGCTCTTCATCGAAGCCGCCTTCCTCGAACGCGAGCGGGAGCGTGCCGCCGCCACCCATCATCTTACGGCACGCCAGGCCGGCGAGCTGGCCGCCCTGGCGCAAGCCCGCCGTTTCACGCTGTTCCACTTCTCGCCGCGCTACGAGGGCCGCGCGGTGGAGCTGCTATTGGAAGCCCGGGCGTCCTATGATCGGACTCTGGCCCGCCTCGGCCGCGGACATCAGCGGTAGGGGTTATTACTCCGGCCATGAAATATGTTCCAGGCGGCCATGTCACTCGTCGGCGGGGTGCGGTTTCGGCCGCCCCGCCGAACCTCAGCTCAAGTTGAACCGATATACCTCCTGTAGCAATAACAATCCCTACCAGCGCTCCTCGGATTGACGCGTTTGGTCGGCCGGCGGAGCCCCCTGAGCCATCCGGGTATAGGTCCGGATCCGCTCGACGGTCAGCCGCATCAACCCGGCCGCATGCCGCACCGAGCCCTTCAACCCGATCCGCATCAGCCGGAAAAACGCGCGAAAGGTGCCGATGGTTTTCGTGCGGCGCGTCTCGGAGAAGTATTTCCAACGGCCGCTGTCGCCGTAAACGAACCCGATCACCTGCCGTCGCGTGGATTCATCCCCGGCCGCGAAGCGGCATCCCAGCGTCGTGGTCCCGTTTTCGTCCCGCGCACGCAGCACCTGGACCGGCAGCGCATAGCGGCGGCCGTAACTGTCGACGGCCTCCAGCTGCAGCTGCTGAGCACGGGGCGCGGCCCGACCGTCCACGCTCAGTCCAAGCCCGCTGATCGAAAGATCCCGCAGGGTCGCGGCCACCGGCGGACCGCCGTCCGACGGCCTCAGCCGGACCGGCTCGCGGGTGGCATAGCGGTGCGACCGGCGCAGCTGACGCCGCTCCCAGACGACTCCCAGACAGCAGACCACCAGAAACAGGTTGAACGTGTTCCAGCACAGGCAGATCGCGATCGTATCCAGCAGCGCCGGCTGGTTCATCCACAGGACCGCCCCCGCGCAGAACGCCAGCAGGTTGAGAAGGAACATGAGGTAAAACGGGGTGGCCAGGTGCGTGCGCGCGTCATGCTCCAGGGAGATGGTCTTGGGGGTCACCCGGAACCGCGGCGACCACGGGTTCAGGAACACCGAAAGGACCGCCGGAATGAGATAAATGCTCTGGATGATCTCGAACAGCTCGGAGAAAAACGGGTGCCGCAGCCGGCCGTAAAGGAAGTTGGATAGAAAATAGGATCCCAGCAGGTGGGGGACGGCATAGACCAGGACCTGCATCAGTGAGGCATTGTAAACCCGCAGGCCGAAGATGAGGAACATCAGCGGCGCCAGGAAGAAAATGATCCGCGCGAATCCGAACAGCCAGAACAGACAAGCGTTCAGGTAACAGATGCGCTGGGGGAACGCGAGGCCTTTTTCGCGCAGCGGGTTGCGGAGCAGCAGGATCTGCAGCATGCCCTTGGCCCAGCGGCTGCGCTGGATGATGAAGCTGTCGAAGGACTCCGGCGAAAGGCCCATGACCATGGCCTTGTTCAGGTAGACGCTGTTGAGCCCCCGAGCGTGCAGCCGCAGGGCCGTGCCGGCGTCCTCGGTGATCGTGTCCTCGACCAGTCCGCCGATGTCCATCAGGTGCCGGCGCCGCAGCAGCGCCGCCGACCCGCAGAAGAACGAGGCGTTCCAGAAATCCAGCCCCAGCTGAATCCCGCCGTAGAACATTTCGTTTTCGCCCGGGCTGATCGCGGCGGTGCCGAGGTTCTTTTCGACCGGCGTGGGATTGATGAAAAAATGAGGGGTTTGCACGCAGGCCAGTTTCTCGTCTTCGAGAAAGAAGCCCGCCGTGTGCATCAGGAAATCGCGCGTGGGGACGTGGTCGCAATCGAAAATGAGCACCAAATCGCCGTGCGGCCGCGGCTCGCCCAGGCCCGGGTTGTGGCAGGCGGCAACCCGACGATCATCGCAGCCGCGGATGGCCGCGCCCAGCGCGGCGTTGATGTTACCGGCTTTGGCGTGGATGTTTCGCTCGCGGGTGAGATAGTGCGCCCCCAGGGATGCGGCAGCAGCCTTCAGCGCCGACGAGCGCCGGCGGGCCGCCTCGGCCTTCACTAGATCGGGATCATCGAGCTTCTGGGTGGTCCCGCCGTCATCCAGCACGAACACATTGAGCTTGTCTTTGGGGTAGTCCAGCTGGGTGCAGGCGGTGAGCGTGAGGGTCACCAGCTCGACCGGCTCGTTGTAGGTCGGGATCAGCACGTCGACGCTCGGCCAGAGGGATCGGTCCGCCGGCAGCGGCGCGCGGCGCCGCCGGATGGGCGCCACGTTGACGAAAAGGCCGACCAGGTGGGTGAATATCCCGTATGTCTCGGCGAGGTACAGCAGCATCAGGAAAACGAAATCCCAGAAACCGGTGTAAGAAAGCGTGGCGGTCGTTCGGAACATCCAATAGCGCAGGCTGAGATAAGATCCCAGCACGATGATCACCACCCGGTTGAAGTCCCCCGTCTCTCGTTTGGACCGGCTGAAAAGCCATACCGAGGCCAGGATGCCGGCCGAAAACAGCATCTGGTTCTCGTCCGTCAGGATGAACGTCGCAGACCAGGCCAGCAGCAGGAAAAGGCCGGCGAGCGCGATCAGCGCGAGCGACGAGCGGCTCCGGTTGGTTTCGTAGGCGATGGCGGGGGCGGTCATGGCGGTATCGGTTACCTCGCGCTCCAATGCGGTTTCAGCGGCTGCGGCGGGCGTTCCACCGGCGCGCAACGGGTTTCGACGGCGGCGTAGCCCAACAGTTCCCGCACCTCCCGCCGCAGCGCCGGACCAGCCCGGAGGTGAAAGCCTTCCGAGAGCTCGACCAAGGCTTCCGCACGGGTCGCACCGCGCAGGTGCAGATAGGCCTTGCACGGTCCGGGGAAGCGCTGCAACAGATCCCGCAGCCGCAGCAGCAGCTTGCGGTCGGTGCGGTCGAGTTCCAGGTTGACATGCACGCTGGCGGTCCAGGTCTCCTCGGCTTTGTCCAGCGCGATCATGCTGTCGGCGACCAGTTTGACCGATTGTTCGTCCTTCTGGACCTGACCCTGCACCAAGACGGCGTTGTCCTCCTTCAACAGGTCGCCGCAGCCCGCGTACAGGCGTGAGAACACCGTCACTTCCAGGGCGCCGTGCAGGTCTTCGATGGTCACAAACGCCATAAGGTCGCCCTTTTTGGTCTTGATCGTCTTGGTGCCGCGGACCATGCCGCCGATGCGCACGGAGGCGCCGTCCGGGGCCTCTTTGATGGACAGGGCGTCGGCGGTGGTGAACTTACTGAGCAGGTCCTCGAACCGCGTCAGCGGATGGCCGCTGAGATAAAACCCCAGCGATTCCTTCTCGAAGGCCAGTTTCTGGCGGTCATCCCAATCATCGATGTCAGGCAGGGCGGGAAGGTTCACCGGTTGCGGGCACTCCGTCCCGCCGAAAAGCCCCATTTGAGGATCACAGCGTTCCTTTTGAGCCCGCTGGCCGTAATCCAGAGCCAGTTCCAGGGCCCCCATCATCTGGGAGCGCCGCAGGCCGGTGGTGTCGAACG
>CAZEKN010000055.1:0-10972 GCA_964512755.1 uncultured Desulfatibacillum sp.
AGGCAGTGGTCTGCAAAACCACTATTCTCCGGTTCGAATCCGGATGCCGCCTCCAGCTTTTTCATATCTTTTCGGCAGATCGAATGGCTCGCGCGGATGAAATGCATGGCCTGCCGAATCTTCGAGTTGCCCTTGGTGTCCGGCAGCCGATGGCGCCAGAATGCAGCGCCATTAGAGTTGCCGCGTTTCGATTCCGACCGACCTTCTCCTGGCGTCTCACCATCCGGGCCGTTAATTTCCACGAAATAACGCCTTGCCATCAGCCGCTAGCGTCATCCAGAATGAACCCGTTGGACCGATGCCGGTTCATTCGCCGGCAGCATCTTTGAATTCAGGCGAAGGGCTTTTTCATTTCGTTTTTTTGGCGGTATGATACTATTGAAACACCGGCTGAAACGAACCAGGTGAGGGCATGAAAGCTGAGGATAGTCTTTCATGCGTGCCTGCCGGATTCAGAGAATGCAAGGGTGGCCAGACCCATGATCAAGGTGTTCTACAGAGCGGATGCAATGTGGCGATGCGACTGCTGGGGCAACCGGCAGTTTCCCTCCCGCGACATATGGCTCGATTTGATATCACCCAGTGCGGATGAAGTCGACCATGTCCAGAAATTCCTCTCGATTGAAATCCCCTCGCGGGCGGAAATGCAGGAAATCGAGGCCAGCAGCCGGCTTTACCAAGAAAACGGCGCATACTTCATGACGGCGACCGCCGTCACCAGCCTCGAGCACGATGGATTGGAATCTTCGGCCATCACCTTCATCCTTTCCGATGCCTACCTTGTCACCGTCCGGTACATGAATCCCAAGCCCTTTGACACCTTTGCGGCCAGGATCCAGAAAACCGGCAGCGGTTACTTGACCAGCACGGACCTGATGATCGGGCTTCTCGAAACCATCATCGACCGCATGGCTGATATTCTGGAGATGCACAGCGCCGAAGTGGAGCGCATATCCAAGGCCATCTTTGCCGCAAACGGCCATAAGGGGGCGCCTCAGGTCAACCTCAAGGAAACGATCAAGGACATCGGCATTGAAGGAAACCATGTGTCGATCCTGCGTGAAAGCCTGGTCAGCGTCAGCCGCATGGCCATCTACCTCAATCAGGCGGTGGCGCAGCATCCCCACGTCGCCGATATTCGCGAGACGCTGAAGGAGATCAGCCGCGATCTGGCATCTCTCGCCGATCACGCTTCGTTTATGTCGAGCAAGGTCAATTTCATTCTCGACGCCACGCTCGGCATGATCAGCATCGAGCAGAACCAGATCATCAAACTGTTTTCGGTGGCCGCCGTCGTGTTTCTGCCACCCACCCTCATCGCCAGCATCTATGGCATGAACTTCCATTTCATCCCCGAGCTCTCCTGGCCGTTCGGCTATCCTCTGGCGATCTTGCTCATGATTGTTTCCGCGATTCTGCCTTATTCCTATTTCAAGCATAAGGGCTGGCTGTAGAAAGATGCTCAACCAGCTCGCGCAACTGACGGTGTGACTCAGCCTGGAGGCAAAACCGATGACAAACAACGCCGTATCGAAATGGCCGCTGGAAATCCCACCCCGGATTTCCCATCCGCTGCCTGAGCGAATGGACGCGCTGGCCATTTTCAGGGATCAGTACGGTCCTCCCAATCGATTTCTGAATGTTGCAGAGGTTCCGACCCCCCAGCTTTACCCTGAAGACGCGGGGAGGGTGCTGGTGGCTGTTCTCGCCACCGGCCCGAACTTCAACACCAATTTCGCCAGCCTGGGTCTGCCGATACCGGTTTTCGGGCGCGGCGACAGCAGCACGCTGCACATACCCGGCAGCGATGCCCTCGGGATCATCGTGGACGCCGGTTCGGCCGTGAAAACGCTGCGGGTGGGTCAGGCGGTCATTCTGGATTCCTGGACCGGCCGGAACATCATCCGGGGCTACGAGACGCACGACGGGTTCAACGCCCAGTTCGCCATCGTCGATGAGGAACGCGCCATTCCGGTTCCCGAAGCGTTGAAAGCTCAAAGTCCCGAGCGGCTCGCCGCCATGCTGCTGACGTATGGCACGGCCTACCGAGCGATCGTGGAACGCCTGGCCGTCGCGCCGGGCGATGCGGTGATGCTGATGGGAGGCGGAAAGGGCACCAGCTTCGCCGGCGCGCAAATCGCCAAGAAACTCGGCGCGCGGGTCATCCTGATGGGCTCCAATATCGAACTCGGCCGCCGACTGATGGAGCGCAAGATTGCGGATGCCTTCATCGACCGGCGCAGCATCCCGAGTTCGGTCTTCGGACCGATCCCGGCAGGACTTCCCATGGAGCCCTGGCTGGCGCAGACGGAGCCTTTCCGCAAGGCAGTCTATGCGGCCAACGAGGGCCGGCCGGTCGACAAGATTTTCGAACACACGGGTGGCCGCAATTTTCCGCTGCTGGTCTCCGTGCTGGCCGAAGGCGGAAAAATCGCATTCTTCGGCGCAACCGGCCGGGGTCTTAAAGGCGAATACAAGGAAACCTTCTATTACGCCCAGCGGCGGTTTGTTATGGATGCGCGTTGGGTGTGGATGCGGCAGAAGCAGGTGCTTTTCAGCAACCGGTCGCCGCGGGAGATTTTTTCCGAGATGGAGCTCCCGATCGGTCGGCGCGGACTGATTTGGGGTGCCGACGCTTATGCTCAGGGGTTCGTCAAGGCGGCGCTGGAGCGAGGCGCCGAACTCGCCGTCATCGCCTCCCGGTCGCAAGACATGGAAGGCATCCAGACGATCAAGCGGTTGGGTGTCGCTGAGGCGCGCATCATCGACCGCGACCGGTTTAGCATTACAGACGACATGCCGGACCCGTTGGCGGAAGACGGGCGCCCGAATTCCGCATACGGCCGCGAGTACATGGCAACCGCCCGTGCATTGGGCAAAGCCGTATGGGACATATTCGGGCCACGGGTCAGTCCTGATTTCATCGTCGAACGGATTGATCAAAGCACCTTGCATTTCAGCACGTTTTTGCTGCGCGATTTCAACGAGTCGGATGAAATG
Organism: uncultured Desulfatibacillum sp.; assembly: GCA_964512755.1. GTDB lineage: Bacteria > Desulfobacterota > Desulfobacteria > Desulfobacterales > SpSt-501 > SpSt-501. The sequence goes on from CAZEKN010000055.1 coordinate 3,001, forward strand.
CCCTGCGGGTATGTGCTCGCGCAGGGGCCGTCCAACCGGTCCATTCTAGGATCCCACATGTACCGGTCCGCCCAGGCCCGCGAAGTGGTCCGGCTGCTCGCCCAGAACTTGATCGTGATGGAACAGGATGATTTGGAGATCGTCCCACTGTCCGGCCTTGCGGAAATCCAACAAAAAATGTTGGATGGGCGGATGGGCAAGCCCAAAGGGGTTGCGCTGGTCCAGATCGACCGGGCCGGACGAACGATTGCCTCCATCGAAGATGAGTATCTGGGGGAACCCGTGATCCGGTCCGACCCGGAGCGCCAACGTTATCTCAGTGTGCATGTGGCGGAGAAGATCGCCGTTTTGACCCTGTGCCGGGAGCAGGCGCTCAATGCACTGAACCACGATTTGATCAGACAGGTTTCGGACGTTATTACCGGCCTCAAGAAAAACCGCCGCATTCAGGGACACCCGGTGAAAGCGCTCATTATCCGCGGGACCGGCCGGGCATTCGTTGCCGGTGCGGATGTGACCGAATTCCACGGCAGCCCGGCCGATCGCATCGAATCCATCGCGCTGCTCAACATCCGACTCTTCGACGCTATTGAGAACTTAAAAATTCCGGTCATTGCACTGTTGGACGGATTTACCCTGGGCGGTGGCAATGAGCTGGCCATGAGCGCGCATTACCGCATCGTCACGGAAAACACTCGCATCGGCCAACCGGAGGTCAAACTCGGTATCATTCCAGGATACGGGGGCATGCAGCGCCTGCCGCGTTTGGTGGGTCCGGCAAAAGCGGCGCAGATGAGTATCAACGGCGAGCCGATCGACGGCCGCGAAGCCGTTTCAGTGGGGCTGGCCGATGCGTTCGCGCCGGCGGCCACGGCGCTGTTATACGCCTTTCGAGTCGCCCAGGCCCTGGTGTTAGGGAAGAAAAAGCTGCCGGCGAGAGACTGGGATGCCATTGCCGCCCGCCAGCAGAAAGCATTGAAAAGGTTGCTGTCCAAGCCGGAAATGAGAGGGATGCTTGCGCTGGGTCCGCCGCCAAGCGCTAACATCGGGGATCCGGCCGCCGCCCGGTCCTACGCCGCCCGCTATGTTTTAAAAGCGCTGGAATACGGCTATGCGGCCGGATTCAAGAAAGGGCTGCGGAACGACGCCCGCCTGTTCGGAGAAGTCGCCACTTCACCCACCGGGCAGGAATGGATCCGCCGGTTCATTGAAAAGGACCCCTTGCAGTCGGCCTTCATCAAGCTGGTCGAGGTTTAGAAAAAATCGGTATCAAACCTAAAAAAACTTCATGCACAGGCATCGAAATAAGGCCTAAGGGCCAGTTGAATACGGCGGCGAATCAAGATCGTAGGATCGATGGGATATTGATCGGATGGCAGGGCGGCGTAGATTTCCGGTAAATGGGCTTCAACCCATGCTGGAGATAGAGCCGGTTCGAGATTGGCCAGCAGTCGCTTCAAGGCGCTGGCCACGGCCGGATGGCTCCAGTAGTAACGAAGGCGATCACGCTGGCTGTGGAAGCGCAGAAAGCGCAGCTTTTCCTCGCTGCCGCGGTAATGGGATCGCCAGTGTGCCGGGTTTTCCAGCATGACCGCCTCCAACGCCTCCCGGATGTTTGATCGCTGCGCTCCGCGACGCCGGTCGAGCTGCTCGGATTCAATGCGGGCCAGTCCGAACACCGCCTCCCGGAACGCATGAGTGAGGCAGGGCCCGACTTTGAGAAGCGTGAAATGGTCTGCCACCATCTGGGCTAAGCTAACGGAGGACTGGTAATCGGTGGAATGAACCTCATAGGTCAGGTCGGCGGGAAGCCGGTCATGAAACCCTGAAAGGGCGCGGGCCCGCTCGCTGCAATAACGGGCGACCACGCAATCACCGAACTCGACCCCGGGCTGGACCACCATCGCCATCACCCGATTCCACGCGGACTCCAGGCGTGCTGACTTAAATCGCGCTTCGTAAAGGCGCAGTGTCTCTTCCACTTTTTCGATCGATGTGATCCCGAGCGTCTGAGGGTCCTCAAGGGCTCCTCCGGGGGGCGGAACCTCGGCGCCGATCACATAAAGGGGGCGGGAAGCGGTAGATGGCAGCTGTTCGGCGGCGGATTCGGCCGCCCGGCAAAGGGTGACCGCGCGTTCGGCGGCTAGTTCCGGAGGAAGCTCCGGCCTCGGATCGTCGGCGCAACCGAAGCCGGTATCCATGTGAATCTTGCTGAAACCAGCCCGAACGCACTGCTGGACCAATTCTAATGATTTGCGCATAGCGGTCTCGACCGGTTCGTTGCGCCAGATGTAAGGTCCCAGATGATCGGCGCCCAGCAAAATTCGGCTGCGCGGAAAACCCATGGCGAGAGCTATGCGGTCGATCTCTGATGCGAACGCCGCCGGGGTCATCCCGGAGTAGCCGCCATATTGATTGACTTGGTTGGCCGTAACCTCAACCAGGAGATGATCGTCCCAAGACATGGCCAACTCAACAGCCGCTTCCAACACGTCTCGACGCGACGAGCAGATGGCCACCCGACCGCCGCGGCGGCCGGCCAGGTGGTCGTTTCGCAGATCAAGCAAAATGTTTCTCATGGGTTTTCGAACGAGCCAGTTCTTCTTTGGCGCCAAATTTACGCATGATACTATCTCCCGGTAAGCGGAGCAACGGTTTTCCGCGACCATAACGCCTCGCTGTCGATGACCGAAAACCGATCCAAAAACTGGATGAATCAACGCCCTGCCATGATCTTGCTTTCAGTTATCTTCTGGTACTTGTTTTTTTTTAGCGATCCGGCTTCCGGCGCCGCGCAGTCTTTTCCGCCTATCGGCATCGATTCATCAACGGCGGCAGCCAGCCGCACCGCAGGGGGGGAGACTCGTGCCGACGATCTGCTGCGATACGCCCCGAGACCGTTTGAGATCCGACAGCCGCCGGCATTGCCAGCGGTGCCCGCACGTATCTTTCACCATGGCCCCCGTCACGAGCCACGCCTCGCATTGACGTTCGATGCCTGCGCCACCAAATCGAGAAGCGGTTACGACGAGCGGCTGATCCAGGTCCTGATCGAAAGGCACATCCCAGCCACCCTTTTTTTAGGCGGGAAATGGATGGCCGAGCATCCGGAGGCTACCCGCTATTTGGGATCCCGCGACCAATTCGAGCTGGCCAATCATTCTTTTTTGCATCCGCGCATGGTCGGATTGCCCGAAGAGCAGGTGCGACAGGAACTCTGGCGGACCCAGGTGATCCTGTATTCCCTCACCGGGCGTCAGGCGCTGCTTTTCAGGGCACCCTACGTTGAAATCGATGATAACGTAGCCCGAGTGGCTGCCCGGATGGGGCTCACGACCGTGCAGTGCGATCTGGCTTCCGGAGACCCGGACCCTGCTGTTACGGTTGACCGGATGGTTCGGAGCGTTTCACAACGAGCCCGCAACGGTTCCATCATCGTAATGCACATGAACGGCCGCGGCTGGCATACGGCGGAAGCACTGCCGGCCATCATCGACGAATTGAACCGGCGGGGTTTTGAATTCACGACCGTGAGTGAGCTGATCCGCAGTCCGCGCTAAGAGGAGCCGTGTACGAGCTTGTTGACAGCTCATGCGGTATCGATTAAGCCATCCCTGTTACAGCCGATCATCCGACCGCAGAGGATCAACATGACAACGGTAACGATCCCGTTTGACGGAAAACCTCTAGACTTTGAGGTGCCGGACGTCAACCTATCGCAGGTGCTGCGCCCCAACCCGTCCACCCCGATTCGCGACGTGGATGCTGCGATCGAGGCGGCGCTGGCCAACCCGATCGGGCAGCCTCCGATCGACCAATGGGTGCAACCTGACGACCGCGTGCTGATGGTGAGCGACGACAACACGCGGTTGACCCCGGTCGACCGCATGATTCCGCCGCTTCTGAGACGCCTGAACCGGGCCGGGGTTCCCGATCGGCAGATCGCCTGCATCATGGCGCTGGGGACCCACCGCTACATGACCGCCGAGGAAATGCAGGCCAAGGTGGGCATCGAAGTGTTCCGCAGGATCCGAGTTTTCAATCACGAATGGCGAGAACCGGAGAACCTCATCGAGATCGGACATTCCGCCTACGGGACACCGCTGCAGGTGAACCGGGCCGTAAAAGATGCGAGCGTGTTGATCGGCCTGGGTGCCATCGTTCCTCACCACATCCCCGGGTATTCCGGCTCATCTAAAATCATCCAGCCGGGCATTTGCGGACCCAAGACGACGGCCGAAACACATATGCTTTCCTGTGAAAGCGGCGGCGATTCGTTTCTGGGAATCGAAGACAACCCGGTGCGCCGTGACATGGACGACATGGCCGATCGGGTCGGCATGAAAACCATCTTCAATGTGGTCATGGACAGCGAAGGTCGAGTCACCGGACTTTTTTATGGAGAAAGACGGTCGGCCTTCAAAGCAGGCGTGCAAGCGGCGCGGGCTATTTACGGCGTCGAATATCAAGAAACACCCGACATCGTCGTCGCCAACTCCTGCCCGTGTGATCTGGATTTCTGGCAATCCCATAAAGCCCAGTATCCGGCTCAGCGGATGGTGAAACCAGGCGGCGCCATTGTGGTCTGTACTCCCGCGCCCGAAGGCGTGAGCCCGGTTCACACCGATCTGCTTCAATACACCGGATGGCCATCGGCTGAGATTAAGTCGGCCTACCGATCGGGGCGTCTCCGCAACGGCGTTGCAGCGGCCCTTGCGATTGCCTGGGCACTGGTGCGCGAAAAAGCTTACGTAATCAATTATTCCCCAGGAATCCCTCCGGATCACAAGGCCAAGCTCGGTCACATTCACGCCCCTACGTTGCAGTGGGCGCTCGATGAGGCTTTGAAGCGACAGGGAAAAAACGCACGTGTTGCCGTATTGACGCATGCACCGGACTTGCTCCCAGTTCATAAAACCAACGCACGGCCAGCGGATTAAAACGAAAAGGGCGGTCCACGAGGCTGTGGACCACCCGGCGAGAAAAGGAGGAGGTTGAGAAAGTTCAGGTGGTTAACTTCTCAACGGTTCGAATCCGATTCGAACCGATCTTAGTGATCCCCTCAAACCGAAAAGGTTACAATGAGAAGCGCACGACCCAATTAAGGTGCTGCCTGGGGGGGAAGCGCCGTCCGCCTCCGCCTCATACGCTCGAGGCCATGAAATGTTCAGTGACCGCGCCCGGTGGAACGAAAAATACCGCAGAAAGGATTACCCGGAAGAGCCATCCGCCATTGTGAAAGGTTTCTCCGGATTGGTCCAGCCGACGACAGCCCTGGACATTGCCGCCGGCCGTGGGCGCAACGCCATCTATTTGGCCGGCCAGGGGTTCACGGTCGATGCCGTGGACATATCGGATGAAGGGCTATCGCTTTTGAGAGGACGCCACCCGGCGATCCGAAGCATTTGCGCAGACCTGGACACGTTTGATATTCCCGTCGAGCGTTATGGCCTCATCATAAACATCCTTTTTCTGAATCGACGCCTGTTTCCTCAGATCCGCGAAGGATTGATGCCCGGTGGGTTGCTGATTTTTGAAACCTTGATCGAAGCACCCGGGCATGCCGAGCATTCCGCGCACGGCCGTGATTATTTTTTGCGAGAAAACGAACTGTTGCATAGCTTTCTGGCGCTGCGGATTCTGCATTACCACGAAGAACGCGATAGCAGCCAAGAATCTGGCAGACGCCTGGCATCGCTGGTGGCGATGAAGGAAAAGTAAGGGGATCGCATGGTCTGGCAGAGCCTCTTTGGGTTGTTCGCCTTTCTGGCAATGGCCTGGCTGCTGAGCGAAAACCGCCGCCGCGTCAACTTGAGGCGGGCGGCCATGGGGATCCTGCTGACGCTTGCCGTCGCCTGGGTCTTGGTCAAAGTTCCGATCTCCCGCGAAGCGTTCATTCTCCTCAATCGCCTGGTGCTCGCGCTTCAAGAGGCTACGATCAACGGTACGTCCTTTGTATTCGGATATTTAGGCGGCGGGCCCCTGCCGTTTGTGGAAACATATCAGGGGTCCAGTTTCATTTTGGCATTTCAAGCCCTGCCGATGGTGCTGGTGATGAGCGCCCTGTCGTCGTTACTGTTCTATTGGAACGTCTTGCCCATGGTCGTTCGCGGATTTTCATGGGGATTGCGCAAAGCCATGAAGGTTGGAGGGGCGGAGGGGCTGTCGAACGCGATGAACGTGTTCGTAGGGATGGTCGAGGCCCCGCTGTTCATCCGACCTTACCTCGGGTGCATGAGCCGCAGTGAGCTGTTTTCAGTTATGACCTGTGGGATGGCCAACATCGCCGGAACGGTGATGGCCCTCTACGCAGCGATCATCAGCTCTGCGGTGCCGAATGCCATGGGCCATATCCTGATCGCATCGATCATCAGTCTGCCGGCTTCGATCACCATTGCCAAGATCATGATTCCGGAAACCGAGCCGGCCACGGCCGGCGAACTGACGATGGCGGATACCGCCGAAAGCTCCATGGACGCCATCACCCGGGGCACCCTGGAAGGCGTGGAGCTGTTGCTGAACATTATCGCCATGCTGGTCGTTCTGGTGGCGTTGGTAAGCCTGGTCAATTTGGCGCTTGGCCTCCTGCCGGACGTTTCCGGAAGACCCATCACGTTGCAGCGCTTGATGGCCGTCCTCATGGCGCCGTTTTGCTGGCTCATGGGAGTTCCCTGGAGCGAGACCCCGGTGGCCGGGGCTTTAATGGGCACCAAGACGATTCTGAACGAGCTGATGGCATATATCGATATGGGGCGCTTGCCGGCCGGGTCGCTCAGTCCGCGTAGCCTGCTGATCATGACCTATGGCATGTGCGGATTTGCAAACCCCGGAAGCTTGGGAATCATGGTCGGTGGCATGGGCACCATGGCTCCCGAGCGTCGGCCTGAAATTGTCGATCTCGGACTTCGTGCGCTCGTTTCCGGTACGCTTTCATCCGGCATCCTGGGCTGTGTCGTCGGCCTGGTCGGTGTCTGAACAAGCTCGATTCTCTTTCACGCTCAACCCATCTCAGATGCGCTTGACACGTCTGCAGGTATTATTTATGGTGCAAATCTAAAAGAGACGTTACGTTTTCGAGGAGGACCCCATGTCCAAGAAAAACAAATACGAATGCGAAAACTGCGGGAAAAAAGTGGAAGTGGATGCAGGCGCCAAGGTTCCGGATTGCTGCGGCAAAGCCATGCGCAGCGCCGAGAAGCTGCCGGTATGCGAGATGAGCAGCACGGCTGAACATTCCCGGTTGAACGGAAGCGATGATGCCTGCGATGACGGTCGTTCCGGAAACTGACTGCGAATTCTTTTCGTCTTCAACCCAGACTGGCTTTTCAGCCGAATCCTTCGGATATGCAAAGCCCGTTTGTTCGATGACCGGCTTCTAACCTGCCTGACCCGTTTCGGGTCGCGAGGCACCGGCTCGTTTGCTGTCATCGAGCGCATTCGCCGAGCGGACTTCATTCAAAAAGGCCAGAAATGGCTATCGTGCCATATTTCCTCCGTCAGCTCCCGATCGATGTTGCTTAGAACGTTCAAATGCTGCTCCTCCCATTCGGCCAGCCATTGATAGAGGGCTTTTTCGTCCGGATCTTGAGTCTCAGACGCCCGGCTGGAATAGACCTGGATGGCATTTTTTTCCATTGACATGGCGGCGGCGATGGCGGCCGCTTCATAATCAGCGGCTGCTATCTGGCGCTTCAGATCCTTTGTCAGGATCTCGGTTACGGTTTTGAACTCGGCCTGTTCGATGTCGTCCCGTGGCTTGAATTTCTTGCTGGAGCGGTAGGACTTGAACTGGTCGGATAGAATTTTGACATGATTCACTTCTTCTTCCGCCATCAAATGGAAGAATTTCTTGACGGCCTCACCGCGAGCCTGTTGGGCAACTTTCGAATAGAATGCATAACCGCGTTTTTCAAGCAGAATAGCATTCTTAAGGATCTCAGTGGCTCGGTCTTCACTCATGAATTATCCTCCC
>CAZEKN010000056.1:0-9373 GCA_964512755.1 uncultured Desulfatibacillum sp.
ATGTTCCCGTAACGGTTCGGTTGCACCGAAAAAACCGTTCGATTCGGTTATGGGTTAAAATAGTGCGGGCCGTTGCGGTTTGTCAAAGGCCTGTTTTTCTTGACTTCGACAGACTCGGGAGATAAAATCCAAAAATCATTTCACTTCCGATCTATATGTGAGCAAGGAGTCACCTGCCGATTCAATACCGCCGCTAAGTTGGTTGCAATTTCTGGATATATATAAAGGGGATAAAATCGATGGCCAAGCCCAAGCTGAAGCAGCATCACATCAATCGGGATTGGTGCAAGGGCTGCGGGATTTGTGTTGAACTGTGCCCCAAGAACGTGCTCGAATTAGACGATCAGGACAAGGTGGTAGTTGTGCGGCCCCAGGACTGCATCTGCTGCCGGCTGTGCGAGCTGCGCTGTCCGGATTTCGCAATCGAAGTGGAGACCCAGGAGTAGGAGCCCATGGCAAAAAACGTCAAATTTCTGCAGGGCAACGAAGCCTGCGTGGAAGCGGCCCTTTACGCCGGACTGGATTTTTATGCCGGCTACCCGATTACCCCCTCGACGGAGATCGCCGAGCATCTGGCCTACCGGCTGCCGCAGATCGGCGGCAAGTTTCTGCAGATGGAGGACGAGATCGCTTCGATCTGCGCGATTATCGGCGCCTCGCTCACCGGTCGCAAGGTCATGACCGCGACGAGCGGCCCCGGTTTTTCGCTGATGCAGGAAGCGCTGGGTTATGCGGTCATGGCGGAGATCCCCTGCGTGATCGTGGATGTGCAGCGCGGCGGCCCGTCCACGGGCATTCCCACCCATGTCAGCCAGGGGGATGTTAACCAGGCCCGCTGGGGGACGCACGGAGACCACTCCATCATTGCGTTGACGGCCTCCAATCACCAGGATGTGTTTGCGATCACGGTGGAGGCCTTCAACCTGTCCGAAACCTACCGGACTCCGGTTATCTTGTTGTTTGATGAAGTCGTGGCCCACATGCGGGAGCGGCTGGTCATGCCTGAGCCCGGCGAAATTCAGCTCGTGGAGCGGCTGAGGACCTCCGTGAAGGAGGGGGTTGATTACCACCCCTACCTGCCGCGGGAAGACGGGCGGCTGCCCATGTCGGATTTCGGCGGTGTGCACCGGTACAATGTGACCGGACTGGTGCATGACATGTGGGGCTTTCCCTCTACGGAGCCGCGCGTAGTGCATGCCCTGTTGCGGCATCTGGTGGACAAGCTTGAAAACCGCACCAACGAATTGGCCCGTTTCAAAGAGTTTTTCCTGGAGGACGCCGAGGTCATCCTGATCTCATACGGCTCATCGGCACGGTCGGCGCTGCATGTCGTCGAGGAGCGGCGCCAGCGGGGCGAGCGCCTGGGGCTGCTGGAGCTGCAAACGCTCTGGCCGTTTCCCCGAGACGTCGTGCGCAATCGCTGCGTCGATGCCAAGGCGATCGTGGTCGTGGAGATGAACATGGGCCAGGTCATGCAATCGGTGAAATTGGCCGTCGAGCATCCCGAACGGGTGTTCCTGGCCAACCGCATCGACAGCGTTTTTATCACGCCCGCGGACATCATCAATATCCTGCGAATCATTCAAGGCAAAGGGGTCTGATCGATGGCAGTCAAGGACTATCTGAGGGAACGGTTCTTTCCGCACCTTTGGTGCCCGGGGTGCGGGCACGGGGAAGTTCTCGGCGGCCTGATCCGGGCGATTGAGAATCTGGGCCTGTCCAAGAGCGAAATCGTGATGGTTTCGGGGATCGGGTGCTCCTCGCGCATCACGGGTTATGTTGATTTTCACACCATGCACACCATTCACGGCCGGGCACTGGCTTTCGCCACGGGCGTCAAGCTCGCCCGCCCGGAGCTCAAGATCATCGTTCCGATGGGGGACGGAGATGCATTGGCGATCGGCGGCAATCATTTTATTCATGCGGCGCGGCGCAATGTGGACATGACGGCGATCGTCATGAACAATCGCATATACGGAATGACCGGCGGTCAGTTTTCACCGCTGTCCGGGGCCAACATCAGCGCCTCCACGGCTCCCTATCGGACGATCGACAGGAGCTTCGACGTGGTGGACCTGGCCCGGGCGGCCGGGGCTACGTTTGTGGCGCGCGCCACCAGCTATCACGCTCAGCAAATGACGGAGGTCATCGAAAAAGCCATCCTGCACAAGGGGTTTTCGGTCGTCGAAGTGCTGACCCAGTGCCCGACGTATTTCGGGCGCAAGAACAAGATCGGCGACGCCCCGGAGATGATCAAGTGGTTTAAGGACCACACCACTCCGATCGGATCGAAGGCCAAGCAGGAACACCCGGAACTCATCGAGCGTGGCATCTTCGTTCAGCAGGAGGGGCCGGAGTACTGCGAGGAATATCAGAAAATCGTCGAGCGAGCGATGAAAGGGCGCAGCTGATGGAACGGTGCAGACTGGTGTTTTCAGGTTCGGGGGGGCAGGGCGTGATCACGGCTGCCATCATTCTCGCAGAGGCGGCGGTCTTGTGCGAAGGGCTGAATGCGGTCCAGTCGCAGTCTTACGGCGCTGAGGCTCGGGGCGGTGCGACGCGCTCCGATGTGATCATTGCGGACACTCCGATCTACTACCCGAAAGTGCTTCAGCCGAATGTCCTGGTTTGCCTCACGCAGGAAGCCTACAACCGGTTTTCAGCGATCATCCGACCGGGGGGGCTGTTGATCACCGACAGCCGCTACGTCAAGATCCAGCGCAAGGTGGATGCCCTTCAGCGCGAGCTTCCCATCTATCGGACCGTCATGGAGCAGATCGGCAAACCCATTGTCTTCAACATCTGCATGCTCGGGGCACTGATTGCACTCACCGACGTGGTCAAACCAGCGTCCATCATCAAGGTGCTGGAGACCCGCGTTCCTGCCGATTTTTTGGAGATGAACCAGAAAGCCCTGCAGCTGGGCATGGACTTGACCGGCAACGCAAAGGCGTGAGGAGCGGCGGCGGGCGCACCATGTCCAGCGTGCATCCAAGGCCCTGAGCGGTGCGCCGTTGACTATCGATCCGGTGCATCCGGCGCAGATAGGCCGTTTTTATCATGCTTGAAGAACGGTGCCAGCCGAGGCGGAACGTTCGACGTTCGGGCTATCAAGACCATGCGCTGCACAGCGCGCGCAATATCTCCCATCGAAATCCCGTTGTCCCACAACCCCAACTCACTTCCGCCAGCTGGGGTCCAGCAGCCGTCGTGCGTGCGACTCCAGCAGACCGGTCGAAATCCTCCAGTACCTTCTGGAGGGCGTCCATATTGCCGTGAACGTCTGAGAATACGGCCAGCCGCATGGTGTTTTTCAGCCGTCGACGTTTTATCGGACCGCGGCGATGTACCACGACCAGAGTTCGGGTCCAATGAATAGATAGGCGATGGCACCCACCGCCAGGAATGGGCCGAACGGGACCGCCAGCTTCATATCGCCCTGGCGGTGGCAGATCAGGGCCATTCCGGCCAGAGTGCCGGTGAGGGAGGCGACGAAAATCGTGAAAAGAACGCCTTTCCAACCCATGAAGGCACCGATCATGGCGAGTAGCTTGATGTCGCCGCCGCCCATGCCTTCGCGTTGCGTGATCAGTTGGTATCCCCAGGCCACCAGGAAAAGACTGCCGCCCCCCGCCAGGATGCCGATCAGCGATTCGGACGGGGATATCAGTCCGGGGCCGAAGCTGACAGCCAGACCGATCGGAATGCCCGGCAAGGTGATCGCGTCGGGGATGATCCGATGATCTATGTCGATGAATGTGATGACGAGCAGCGCGGCGATCAACGCAAACATCAACGCGGCCTGCCAGCCGAGGCCGAATCGGGCGACCGCCATGGCAGCGAAGGCTCCGCTCAGGGTTTCGACCAGCGGATAACGCAGGGGGATCCGGACTCCGCAGTCTCGGCAGCGGCCCCGCAGGATCAGATAGCTCAGCACGGGAATGTTGTCGCGGGCACGGATCGAATGGCCGCACTGCGGACACTGGGACCGGGGACGAACGATGGACCGCGATACCGGCAGCCGGTAAATGCAAACATTGAGAAAGCTGCCGATGACCATGCCGAATATGCAACCGACCCACTCCATAAGCGCTCCAGTGTCGTAGGGCTTGACCGGTGGCGTTTTTTCGCCTAGAAGGCATTGTCCGCCAGCGGACGATAACGTTTCGATTGTCAAATTGGAAATATGGGTTATTATCTCATTATAAGCTGATTTCGGATATTTGCCTACCAAAAAATTCCCGCACAAAGGCTTCCCGAACGGCGTATCCCCAGAGTGTGTGGCAGGAGCAAGCATGGCAGAGGCAGACCGCGACGACTTGATCAGTATTATCGAAGAGGACGACAAAACCACTGAGATTCCAACGATCCTGCCGCTGCTTCCAGTGCGGGATGTGGTGATTTTTTCGGATATGCTGCTGCCGCTGTTCGTGGGGCGAGAGAAATCCGTGCGCTCTGTGGAAGATGCCGTCAACGGAAACGGGTTCGTTTTTCTGGCGACCCAGAAGGACCCGACCGTTGAGAACCCGTCTCAGGACGATATCTACCGCACCGGCACCGTCGGGCGAGTGCTGCGCATGCTCAAACTGCCAGACGGCCGGGTGAAGGTGCTCGTGCAGGGGCTGACCAAAGGAAACATTGCAAGGTTCTTACGCAAACGATCCCCGTACCGCGTCCAGATCGATCTGCTTCCCGAGGATCCGGCGGAGAAGGTGACGCTGGAAGTGGAAGCGCTCATGCGCAACGTGCGCGAGCAATCCGAGAAGATTCTGGCGCTGAGAGGTGAAATCAACCCCGACATCATCTCGATCCTCCAAAATGTCGACGATCCCGGAAAACTGGCGGATCTAGTGGCTTCGAATCTCCGGCTTAAGATCGAAGACGCCCAGTCCCTGCTGGAGATCCTGAAGCCGGTGGCGCGGTTGAAACGTATCAACGATCTGCTGTCGCGGGAGCTGGAGCTGTCCGCCATGCAGGCCAAGATTCAGTCGGAAGTCAAGGATGAGATCTCGAAAAGCCAACGTGACTACTACCTCCGGGAGCAGGTGCGCGCCATCTATCGTGAACTGGGCGAGCACGACGAGCGCTCGATGGAGATAGACGAGTTCCAGCGCAAGATCAAGAAAGCCCGGATGTCCACGGATGCCAATGAAGAAGCCCTCAAGCAGCTCAAGCGGCTGGAGCAGATGCATCCGGACTCGGCCGAGTCGAATGTCATTCGATCCTACCTCGATTGGCTGGTGGAGATGCCCTGGAGCAAGTGGTCGGCGGACGTTATCGATATCCGCAAGGCCCGTCAGATCCTGGATCGGGAACACTATGGTCTGGCGTCAGTCAAAGACCGCATCCTCGAATACCTCAGTGTGCGCAAACTGAACCCCCGCATGAAAGGCCCGATCTTGTGTTTCGTCGGTCCGCCGGGGGTGGGAAAGACGTCGCTCGGCCAGGCCATTGCGCGTGCGGTCAAACGCAAGTTCGTGCGCATTTCCCTCGGGGGGATCCGGGATGAGGCTGAAATTCGAGGCCACCGGCGCACTTACATCGGAGCCCTGCCGGGTCGGATGCTGCAGGGGCTCAAGCAATGCGGCACGAGTAATCCCGTTTTTATGATGGACGAGATCGATAAGCTGGGAGCGGACTTCCGAGGCGATCCGTCCTCCGCGCTGCTGGAGGCGCTCGATCCGGAGCAGAACTTCGCGTTCAGCGATCATTACCTGAACCTGCCGTTCGACCTGTCGCGCGTCATGTTCATTCTGACGGCCAACCTCACCGACACCATCCCTTCGGCGCTGCTGGATCGTATGGAGGTCATCTCCCTGTCGGGGTATACTGAAGAGGAAAAAGTCGAAATCGCCCGCCGCCACCTGATTCCGCGTCAAATCCGCGAGAGCGGATTGAAGGCCAAGCAGTTCGCCATCAGCGAAAGGGCTCTGCGGCAGATCATCGCGGAATATACTTCCGAAGCCGGTGTGCGCAATCTGGATCGCGAAATCGGCAACATCTGCAGGAAGGTCGCGCGCCGCATCGCCGAAGGCCAGCTCCAGCCGGCCGGCATCACTCAGCAAAGCCTGGCCAAGTACCTCGGTCCCGCCAAGTACATTCCGGAAATGGACCAGGAGGCCAGCCAGATGGGGCTGGCCACGGGACTGGCGTGGACCCAGGCCGGCGGCGAGGTGCTTTATGTAGAGGCCTCGTTGATGAAGGGCAAGGGCGATCTGATCATAACGGGTCAGCTGGGGGAGGTGATGCAAGAGTCCGCGCGGGCTGCCGTGACCTTTGCGCGCGGTTATGTCAAACAGGCGCGCATCAAACTAAGCGGCCTGGATACGCAGGATGTTCACATTCACGTGCCGGCGGGAGCCATTCCGAAAGACGGCCCTTCGGCGGGGATTGCGATGGCGACGGCGCTGGTGTCGGTTTTGAGCGGGAATGCGGTTCGAAATGACGTCGCGATGACGGGAGAGGTCACCCTGCGGGGGCGAGTGCTGCCGATCGGGGGGCTAAAGGAAAAAGCCCTCGGCGCCGTGCGGGCCGGCATCAAGGCCGTGATCATTCCCAAAAAAAATGTGAAGGATCTTGTGGAAATCCCCCCGAATCTGAAACGTCGTCTGAAATTCATCCCGGTGAAAACGATGGAAGAGGTTCTGGAGAACGCTTTGGAACATTCGAAGAAAGACCGGCTGCGAACCCGGGGCAAGTCCGCAGGGAACTGATCGGGCCGGCGACACCGGCACCGGAGGATGGGGTGAATCCGAAATGAAACCGGAATGGCGGATCCTGGCCGTTGACACAGCTACGCGTTGCTGCAGCGCGGCGGTGCAGGTGGGCGGGCGGCTGGCCGCCGAAACGGTCCTGCGGTCCGACCGCACCCATTCCGAACATCTGCTGGGGATGATCCAAGAGGTGCTGAAATTGGCGGGTCTGACGGTTCAGGCGATCGACGGAATGGCGGTGTCGATCGGCCCCGGCTCGTTTACCGGGTTGCGAATCGGAATCAGCACGATCCAGGGATTGGCGCTGGCCGGCGGTAGACCCTGTGTGGGCGTTTCGAGCTTGGAGGTGTTGGCTTGCGCCGGCCTGCCCTGGCCCCAAGGCATCTGGGCGCTCATGGACGCCCGCAAGGGCGAAGTCTATGGCGGCCGTTTCCGTGAACGCGAGGGCCGTCTCGAGCCACTGGCAGCGGAGCAGGTGCTTCCGCTGGAAACTGTGCTGCGCGCGATCGACTCGCCGCATCTTTTCATCGGAGATGGAGCCGAACGCTATCAGGATCACATTCGATCGACCTTGGGCGAGCTGGCCCGGTTTGCTCCGCCGGAGCGCAATTTCCCGCGCGCCGGGACGCTGGCACGCATAGCCCAACCGCGCCTGGCGGAGAGCGCCGGAGCGTTTGATGCGGGTCTTCTCGTTCCGCGCTACCTGCGTCAACCGGAAGCCGAGCTGCGCAACCGCTGCGCCCCGGCCGTTCATGCGGCGATGGATGCCTAATATATCCGCTAGTTTTTATTGACAAAACTAAATATATCAACTATTAAATAAATTTTTTGTCAAAAGGATACGTACGCTTTGGGGCAGCCGGACATGGATGAATTCATTTGGTCAGATCCGCCCAGCCGTTGGGCGTTCCCCGTTGCCAAAGCCGGGTACCCGCTTTTATTCGGGGCAGCCTTTGTTACGCTGGTGCTGGCGCTGCTGTCGCTGACCCCTCTGGCGCTGGCCAGCCTGGTCGGCACCCTGTGCATCGCTGGTTTTTTCAGGGACCCCGACCGGTTGATCCCCAACCGTCCGGGGGCGGTGGTCTCACCGGCCGACGGGCGTGTGATTTCCGTGGGGCGGACCAAGGGGAATGCGTTTTTCGACGAGGATGTCAACAAAATCAGTATCTTCATGTCGGTTTTCAATGTGCACGTCAATCGCATTCCGGTCGAGGGGCGGGTTTATCGCATCCGCTACCGACCGGGGACGTTCGTTGCAGCCGACCGGGCCGAAGCATCGATGCGCAATGAACACAACGCCGTCTTTATAGAGACCGGTTCGGGGAGGCGGCTGTGTGTGGTTCAGGTCGCCGGGCTGATCGCGCGTCGCATCATCTGTCAGGTTCAATGCGACGAAGCCGTGCGCCGAGGCCAGCGCTTCGGTATGATCTGCTTTGGATCACGTCTGGACGTTTACCTGCCTCCGGACGTGATCCCGGCGGTGGCGGCGGGTGACCGGGTCCAGGCCGGAACCTCAATTCTCGGCAGTTTCCCCGACGTCGACGCCCATCGTTAATGCCTCATCATGCCGAGACGACCGCTATCGCATCGGGATCGCATGGCTGCCGTGAAGCCGGCGGGATTTGATGTTCAGGAGGGATAAAATGGGATCTAAACAGTTTCACGTGGCTGTGGTTGGAGCGACCGGGGCGGTCGGCAACCAGATGATCGCCTGTCTCGAGGAGATGAACTTTCCGGTCAAGCGTCTGACCCTGCTGGCGTCGTCGCGCTCCATCGGGCGCAAGTTGAAGTTCCGGGGAGACGCCATCGAAGTCCAGGAGCTGACCGAACGATCGTTCAAGGGCATCGACATCGCGCTTTTTTCGGCCGGCGGCGGTGCCAGCGAGAGATTCGCTCCGCATGCCGCCCAGGACGGTTGCGTCGTGATCGACAACTCGAGCGCCTGGCGCATGGACCCCCAGGTTCCGCTGGTAGTGCCCGAGGTCAACCCTCACGCCGTGGCCCAGTATACGCAGAAGGGAATCATCGCCAATCCCAACTGCTCGACGATTCAGATGGTGGTCGCCTTGAATCCGATCCACCGGAAATTCGGCATTCGACGCATTGTGGTGTCCACCTATCAATCGGTGTCGGGTACCGGCAAGAAGGCCATCGATGAATTGTTCAACCAGACCCGAGCCATGATCAACTTTCTGCCCGTCGAGCGGTCGGTCTATCCGCACCGCATTGCGTTCAACTGCCTGCCGCACATCGACAAGTTCCTGGACAACGGTTACACCAAGGAAGAGATGAAGATGGTCAATGAAACCCGCAAGATCATGGAAGCCCCGACGTTAGCCGTCACGGCGACCACGGTGCGGGTGCCGGTCTTTTTCAGCCACAGCGAATCGATCAATGTGGAAACCGAACGGCCCTGTCCGCCGGAGGCGGTGCGGCAGATTTTAGCCTCGGCCCCCGGGGTCCGGGTGGCCGACGATCCTTCCCAGAATCGCTATCCGTTGGCGACGGATGCGGCCGGACAGGATCTGACGCTGGTCGGGCGCATCCGCCAGGACGAATCCGTTCCGAACGGAATCAACCTGTGGGTTGTTGCGGACAATATCCGCAAGGGCGCGGCCACCAACGCCGTTCAGATCGGCCAGATACTGGCGCAGACGTAT
>CAZEKN010000056.1:9473-10835 GCA_964512755.1 uncultured Desulfatibacillum sp.
CGCTTTCAGCTGGTCAATATGGTGGCCCGGCGAGTGCGGCAGATTCGAGAAGGTTCCGACTATCTGGTCAGCTCTCCCAAGAACGAGGACGTCGTTATTTCCCTGAGAGAGATCGCCGCCGGGCGCATCGTATCGCGGGTGCCCAAGCCCGACGAGGAATAGCGGCCGGTTTGCGCGGCGCCGGCACCGCATACAAGGCGCTGAACCGCGCCGTGGGCAAAGCCATCCACGATTATGACATGATCCGGGACGGGGATCGAATCTTGGTGGGGCTATCGGGAGGGCCCGACAGCGTGGCCCTCCTGTGGCTGCTGGCCGAGCGTCGGAGGCGTGTGCGCATCGCCTACCATCTGGAGGCGGCCACCATCGACCCGGGTTTCGGCGGAGGTGCTGCCGAAGCGCTGCGGCCGTTTTGTGAGCGGTTGGAGGTTGCACTGCGGACTGAAGTGACCGATTTCGGTGTGATCAGCCACGGTCCGCTCAATCGCGAAAATCCCTGTTTCCTGTGCGCGCGCTTGCGCCGCAAGCGGCTTTTTGAAATTGCAGCAGAGCTGGGTTGCCGCACGCTGGCGCTCGGCCACAACCGGGACGATGTGATCGAAACCCTTTTCCTGAATATCTGTTATTCAGGCGAAATCAGCACGATGCGGCCGGCCCAGGACCTGTTCAACGGTCGATTCAGGGTGATTCGGCCCATGGCTTACGCCGACGGGCACTTGATCCGGCGTTTCGTACGCGAATGGGA
Organism: uncultured Desulfatibacillum sp.; assembly: GCA_964512755.1. Taxonomy (GTDB): domain Bacteria; phylum Desulfobacterota; class Desulfobacteria; order Desulfobacterales; family SpSt-501; genus SpSt-501. Next base: position 10,219 of record CAZEKN010000056.1, read on the forward strand.
CCTGCCGGTAACCGTTAATCCGTGCCCGTCGGCCGGCCGGTCGCAGAGGGCTGCCATCAAGGGCCTTCTCGAACAACTTTATCGCAGCAACCGCAAGATCAAAGGCAACATCTTCAGGGCCATGCGCCATGTCAAGCCGGAGTATCTGTTGAAGTGAGCATGCGGGACGTTCAAAACGACAGGGATTTTCGCAATATCCCGATCAACCAGGTTGGCATTAAGAATCTGCGCTACCCCATCCGGGTGCGGGACCGGCGCGATGGGTACCAACACACCGTGGCCACGTTCAACATGTTTGTTGACCTGCCCCATGAATACAAGGGCACCCACATGAGCCGGTTCGTGGAAATGCTGCACAGCTTGAAGCCGGAGGTCTCGCTCCAACGCTTTTCCATCATCCTGGACCACATGAAAAAATTCTTGAACGCCGCTTCCGCCCATCTGGAAATGGCGTTCCCATACTTCATCGAAAAAAAGGCCCCGATCAGCATGGCGACCGGGCTGATGGATTACGCCTGCCGGATCGTGGGGTCAAGCGACGCCTCCGGCAAGCTGGATCTCATGTCCGAGGTCGTGGTGCCCGTCACCTCGGTATGCCCGTGTTCGAAGGAGATCAG
>CAZEKN010000057.1:0-10748 GCA_964512755.1 uncultured Desulfatibacillum sp.
TGCTCCAGGCCCTGGTGGACGCCGGCCACACGGTGGCCGTCATCGAGCACAACCTTGAAATCGTCAAGGAGGCCGACGTCATCGTCGATCTGGGTCCGGAGGGCGGGGCGAACGGCGGGCATCTCGTCGCGTGCGGCTCGCCGAAAGAGCTGTTGAAACGCAGCCGGATTTCCCATACGGCCCGGAGTCTGAAGCAGTATCTCACCCATTCCAACGAAAGAGCGTGACATGACCAACCGTCTGGAACTCAAACCGAACGAGCTGCGCCGGGTTTGTGAAGCGGCCGCTTTCAAATTCAAAGACACCTCGGAGCTGGACCCTTTGGACGTGGTAATCGGCCAGGAGCGGGCGGTTCAGGCGATCGAGTTCGGTTTGAACATGCGCAGCCCCGGCTACAATATTTTCGTCACCGGCGCGGAGGGTACCGGCAAGTCCACCATCGTCAGGGACCTGGCCACCCGCCATGCCCGGGCCCAGCCGGCGCCCGACGACTGGTGTCTTGTCAATAACTTCCAGGATGAATTCCGGCCGCTCCCCATCGCGCTGCCGCCCGGACGGGGGACCTCTTTCGCCAAGAAAATCCAGCGGATCGTCAACGATCTCAAGAAGGAAATTCCCAAGGCCTTCGAAACCGAGCCCCACCTGAAAAAAGTGGCCGAGATCAAAGCGCGGTTCAACTCGCGACAGCAGGCGATCTTCCAGAAGATCGAACGCTTCGCCGCGGAGCGCAGCCTGCGCATCGATTCCTCCCAGAAGGACTATCCCGTCGTACCGATCGTGGACGGCAAGATCCTGGCAGCCGAGGACTATCAGAAGCTGCCGGATGCGGTGAAGGCCGACATCGATGTCCGGGTCGGGCAGATGCAGGCGGAGATCGAAGCCTCCGGCCGCAAGATCGAGAAGCTCACCCAGCAGCTGCACGCCGATATCGAACGGGTCATGAACGAGGCCGTGATCGCGCTCATGAAGAAGCGCCTCGGTCCGCTTCGCGCCGATTTCAGGGACCGCGGGCCGGTCCTGGCCTATCTGGACAACCTGCAGGCGGACGTTGTCGAGAATTTCAACCTGTTCATGCCGGCCGAGAAGGGCGAGCCGCCGGCTGCCGGCGAGTGCCCGCAACCTCTGAAATCGCCGTTCCAGAACTACCAGGTCAACGTGCTGGCGCACCGCGAGCCGATGAAGGGGGCGCCCGTCATCTTCGAAAGCAATCCCACTTATTTCAATATGTTCGGCCGCATCGAGAAACGCGCCTACATGGGCACAGTCAACACGGACTTTACCCTGGTGCAGGCCGGCGCCCTGCTGAACGCCAACGGCGGCTACCTGCTCATGGAAATCGAATCGCTGCTCATGAACCCTTACGTCTGGGAGGCCCTCAAGCGCGCCCTGCAGACCCAGAGCCTGTCCATCGAAGACGTTCCCGAGGAATCGGCCTTCGGCACCACCTCGCTGCGCACGGCGCCGATTCCGCTGGAGGCCAAAGTCCTGCTGCTCGGCAGCTATGAGGCCTTCGAGTGGCTTCAAAACTTCGACTCCAAGTTCAACAAAATCTTCAAGGTCCGGGCCGACTTCGACCAGGAAGTGGCGCGCACCCCGGAGTCGGTGCAGCTCTACGCCCGCTTCATCGCGCGGGTCTGCCGCGAGGAAAATCTCTTGCCGTTCAACCCCCGGGGCGTGGCCGCCATCGTCGAGTTCGGCGAAAAATACGTCTCCGACCAGAATAAGCTGTCCATCCGTTTCGGCCCGCTGTTGGGGGTGCTGAAGGAGGCGGATTACTGGGCGCGCAGTCAGAAGGCCCGCGTGATATCCGAACGGCATGTGATCCGGGCGTTTCAGGAGCATCGTTTCCGCTACAGCCTTTATGAACAGAAAGTGCACGAGTCCTACCGTGACGGCACCATCATGATCGACGTCGACGGCGCCGTGGCCGGACAGATCAACGGCCTGGCGGTCTACCAGATCGGTGAATACTCCTTCGGCCGGCCGGTGCGCATCACGGCCGAAACGTTCATGGGCAAGCCGGGCGTCATCAACATCGAGCGCGAGGCCGATCTGAGCGGTCGCACGCACGACAAGGGCGTGTTGATTCTTTCAGGCTACCTCGGGCGCGTGTTCGCCCAGCATCATCCGCTCAGCCTCGCCACCAGCATCACGTTCGAGCAGAGCTACGACGACATCGACGGGGACAGCGCCTCGGCCAGCGAACTTTATGCCATCCTGTCGAGTCTCTCCGGCATCCCGATCCGCCAGGGCATCGCCGCCACCGGCTCGGTCAACCAGAAAGGGCAGATCCAGGCGATCGGCGGCGTCAACCAGAAGATCGAAGGGTTCTTCGAGGTTTGCCGGGAGAAGGGCTTGACGGGCGCCCAGGGAGTGATCATTCCCTGCTCCAACGTGCAAAACCTGATGCTGCGCCGGGATGTGATCGACGCCGCCAAAAAGAAGCAGTTTCACGTCTACCGGGTGGCGACGGTGGCCGAAGGCATCGAGGTCTTGACCGGCGTTCCCGCCGGGCAGGCGGACGAAGACGGCCATTTTCCGCCCGGAACGGTGTTCGGGGCCGTGCAGCAGAAGCTGAAATCGTTTTTCGAGCGCGCCTACCGCATGAAAAAAGAGCTTGATCTGAAAATGGAATAGGATGGAGCAGCCACCGATGGACGATCACCTGAAGAAAACCCTGGAACAGATCGGCGAAGACTTTCGCCGGACCATATCGGAAGATTCGCGGCATTACTGCGAAGTTAGCATCGGCCAGAGGGCGGAACGCCTGGGGTATCCTGACCTGAAACAGCAATTCCAAGACGTCTATGCCATCGTGCCGTTGAACCGGCCGGCGGAAGGGATGAAAGTCCGCATCGACGGCCGCACCTTCGTCAACTACGCCCAATTCGACAGCGGCGTGGTGGTTCCGGGCTATATCGCGCAGAGGGCGGGCCTGCCCTGCAAACCCTACCGGGCGCAGGACAGCATGATTCTCAACTTTGCATGAACGCCAGCGGCGGATGCCGCTTCAGCTTCGATCGGATCGATGGATGCGAACCGTTGGACCGATGAAAGTGGCCGCTTCGTGAACGCCATGGACGCCTGCGGGGATCTGGCGCGGCGGCTGCTTGAATTCCAGCCGTCTGGCCGGCGGCGCGAGCGTCGATCCGCAAAACCGCTGCAAATTCTGCACCTCCTATCCCAGCAGCCCGGCAAGACCGGCAGCGGCGTGGCGCTGCTCGCCATGGTGCGTCATGGCGCGGCGGCCGGCCATCGCCAGCGGGCGGTTATCGGCCTGCCCGGTTCCGAACCCCTGCCGGTCATCCCGCCGCTGGTGCCGGCCGATGTGTTTGCCGTCCGTTTCGATCGGCCTCCGGTCGCTTTTGCGATTCCCGGCATGAGCGACATCATGCCCTATCCCTCCACCCGCTTCTCCACCTTCAGCGCCGAAATGCTGGAGGGCTACCTTCAGGCGTTCGCGGCCGCGTTGGATAGCGCCACCGCCGATTTCCGGCCGGACATCATCCAGTCCAACCATCTCTGGCTGCTGACCGCATTGGCGCGGGTCTTCTTCCCGGACACCCCCCTGTGCGCCTACAGCCACGGCACCGAGCTGCGCCAGCTGACGAACGCCGCCCGGCTCGCGCCGCTCGTCATGCCGGCCTGCTCCGCGGTGGACCGAGTGTTCGCCTTGCATGCGGACAACATGGAAAGGATTGCAGCGGCCTATGGTGTTCCGGAGGCGCGCATCCGCGTGGTGGGCGCTGGTTTCCGCGAGGACCTCTTCACCTGCGATCCGGCCTGCGCGCCGGCAGCCGACCGCGAGGAGCTGGTCATCGCCTATGCCGGAAAAATCAGCGCGCCCAAGGGCGTGCCCTGGCTGGTGGAGGCGATGCGAAACGTGCGGCCGCCCAAAGGCAAACGCGTCAAGATGCTCCTGGCGGGCTCGGCCGGCGACGCCGGCGCTGATGCCATCCGCCGGCAGGCTGCGGACCTGGACAACGTCGTCTTTCTGGGGGCGCTGCCGCAGGAGCAGCTGGCCGGCGTGCTTCAGACCGCCGACGTGTTCGTCCTGCCGTCCTTTTTCGAGGGGCTGCCGCTGGTCGTAATCGAGTCGCTCGCCTGCGGTTGCCGGGTGGTGACGACCGATCTGCCGGGGTTGGATTCCTGGATGCCGGAGGGGCTGTGTGCGGAAGGCCTCGTTGAGCGCGTGCTCCTGCCGCGGCTCATTGGGTCGGACACGCCCCTATCCGAAGACTTGCCGGCCTTCGTCGAACGGCTGGCGGAGGCGCTGAACCGCCAGCTCGACCGCAGCCTGGAATGCGGCCGGCCGGCCGACCCGCACAGCCGCCTCGATCCGCTGACATGGACAGGGGTTTTCGAACGCGTGGAATCATCCTGGCGGGAGCTTATTGCATAATTACAGGAGCATCTCTGCTGGATACGAACAAGGGGGACGCCCGGCCTCATTTGAACCTAACGGTCATGAGCAGCTCCCCGGGCAGGGCCTTCTCCTGGGCTGCCTGAATGTCAAACGCAGGCGCTTTGCATGAACCCTTTTCCCAAATGCGCCTGGCAATGGGTGAGCCCATGGCGGCGACAACCGAGTCGAAGACGAAATAGTCTCGCACCTCGATGCTTGCCTCCATGATGGCCTTGAGGCTTTCCGCCATTATCGCCACCGAGTCTTCGAACGTGTGTTGGTCGTCCGGCGCATGCCCGCAATGCTTCGCTTCGAACAGCCAATCATGGACGATGTCGGCAGGAGCATACCCCCAAGGTGAGTAGGCTTCGATTCCCCACAGGAACCGGGGGATGAATCCTCCGTCCGTGTACATCGGACCGGGGCGGATGGCCGTGCCGTCGGACCGCACGAAGGTGAAGGGGTCGTCCTTGTCCGGCAGGAATAAAAAGTAGTCGTTCTTGACCCAGCGCACGTCCAGGGCGCCGGTAAAATTTCCTTGAAACGTTTCGCGGTGCAGCGGAGTGACGCAGCCGGCGAGGGTGGTGACGAGCAAGAGCAGGGCCGGGAGGCGCATGATTCACTCTCCTGGGGCGGGATGATTAGCGTGAGATTATATCAGACCCTCTGAGCATCGATGCGCGCGGGACAATTTGGAGGGGCGCCCGCGCATATATGCGATTTAAGGACCGCGGCTTTAATGCATCTGGCATTGAGCGCTATCTTAACGTCATTGATCAGGGCTGATCAAACGCACCGATGGGAAATAGAAACGGTATCGGCGGGCATCGCGGGTGAGCAGAGCCAATTCCATGACGGCGGCGTGCGCACCGATAAAAAAATCAGGCAGCGGGAATCGCCTTCTGCCGCGACGCTTCTGGTATCTCAGAAATACTTTTCCTGCCAGAAAAAGGGCCTCTTTGGGGATGTCAAGTAATTGGAATCGACAAGGACGCCTTTCATGATTCCTCACGGGTCAGCGCCATGATCTCATCCGTGGTCATCCGGACCGTCGCCACACCTCTCAGTTTTCTGAATTGATGACGGCTCTTGTATGATATGAACTCCAGCAGCGAGCCGTCGGGGTCGCGGAAGTAGATGCTGGAGCCCTGGCCGCGGGCGCCGAAGCGGGGGGCCGGGCCGAGCTCGATGGGCACGCCGTGGGCTTCCAGATGGGCTTGCGCCTCCCGGATGGGTCCCGGCCATTCGAAGCACAGGTCGCTACCGCCCGGTTGGACGGGAAGTTGAGCCAGGGGCGCCGGCCGAACGCCCGGCCCGTGCAGGTTCAACTGCTCAGCTCCGAAGCGGTAGACCCACCCGGCCCCGTTGGGCAGGATCTCCGCCCCCAGAACATCGCGGTAGAAGGCATGGGAACGGTCCCAGTCCGACACATGGATCACGCAATGATCGAGCTTAATCTTCGGCTTCATTATCCTTCCCCCACATCCGGTTTTCCTCCAGCCGAGGCCTGGCACAGATATTTCCATTAACGCGCAGACAGCCTTGCTCCAGTTTGGATATTTCAGGCGTCGCGTTTGCCTTTCTCCACGGCGATGACCTTGGCCGCGTGCTGCCAGAGCGCCTTGACAAAGGCATCGATCCCGTCCCCCTCGACGCGCATGAAATACATGGCGCCTGGCTCGCGCGGGCAGCGCAGCAGCGCGCGCATCTTGCATCCGTGAGCGACGCACAGCCCGACGTAGTCGACGGCTCCTTCCTTCTGCTCCTGCGGCGCTTCAAAAACAATGCGGCTGCCGCGAGCGGAGGAGAGCATCCCCCAGACCGCCTTGAAAATGTCGGATTCGGTGATGATCCCCTTCAAGCGGCCCGCCTCGACCACCGGTATTCCTCCGACTTTGTGCTTGATCATCAGCTGGACCGCGGCTTCCAGGTGATCGTTCGGATGGACGGTCAGAACCTCGCGCGCCATGATCGTCTCCACCGGGATCTGCAGGCCCTCTTCTCCGGCCGGCGTGGAAACCTGGCCGAGCGTCCCCGGCAGAACGCGCAGCAGGTCGCGCTCGCTCACGATCCCGACCAACCGATCGCCCATCAGGACCGGTGCGCGCCGGATGCCGGCATCCCTGAACCTCCGGTACGCTTCCCGGCACGTGGTGTCGGGAGTCAACGTGGCAACCTCCTCGGACATGAAATGCCGAATCAACATGGTACGGTGCTCCTCGAACAGGAGATCAAAACGGCCGACGGCGCTTGCAAGGGTTTAGCCAGCGTTCCCCTGAGCGTGTAAAGCGGCGTGTTTTGTGATAGACCGTAGCATAGACAACGCATGATGGCCAGATGGGGGCGTCCCGGCATGAGAACGCATCCAGACCGGCATCCACGGTTGCCGTTTTTTTCACGGGCGGCACCGCCACCCTGCGGCCCAAGGGAAAAAACATGGAACGAAAGCTGATCAAGAACCTGCTGAACAGCGCTGCCGGACTCGACTGTGTCCGGGTCAGCGGCTGGGTGCGCACCCGCCGCGATTCCAAGGGGTTCTCCTTCTTGGAGGTGAACGACGGCTCCTGCCTCAAGAACCTGCAGGTGATCGTGGACGAAGCTGTGCCGGCCTTCGGCCAGCTTGCGGCCGTGACGACCGGCGCCGCCGTGGAGATCGAAGGTGCACTGGTGGAATCGCCCGGCGCGGGGCAGAAATGGGAGGTCAAGGCGATCGGCCTGCGGCTGTTGGGCGGCGCCGATCCGGAAGTCTTCCCGCTTCAGAAAAAGCGGCACACCGACGAGTTTCTGCGCACGATCGCCCACCTGCGGCCGCGGACCAACAAGTACGGCGCCATGTTCCGCATCCGCTCCGAGGCCGCCTTCGCCGTCCATCGCTTTTTCAGAGAGCGCGGCTTTCATTGCCTCCACAGCCCGATCCTCACGGGATCCGACTGCGAAGGCGCCGGCGAGATGTTCCGCGTGACGACCCTGCCGCCCCATGCGCCGGCGCCCCCCGAAGGGGAGGGGCCGTTTGCCGCCGATTTCTTCGGCAAGGAAGCCAGCCTCACCGTATCCGGCCAGCTCGAAGCCGAATTGTTCGCCAGCGCGCTGGGCCGCGTGTACACATTCGGGCCGACCTTCCGCGCCGAGAACTCCAACACCCCGCGGCACGCGGCCGAGTTCTGGATGATCGAACCCGAAATGGCGTTTGCCGATCTCAGCGACAACATGGACCTCGCCGAGGACTTGGTGAAGGCCCTGACCGCCCATGTGCTGGAGAACTGCCGTGAAGACCTCGACCTGTTCGCCAAATTCGTGGACAAGCAGCTCCTGGCGATTTTGGATACCATCGCCACCCAGCCCTATGAGCGCCTGCCTTACGCCGATGCCATCGCCATCCTCAAGCGATCGGGGCGCGCCTTCGAGTTTCCGGTGGATTTCGGCGTCGACCTGCAAACCGAGCACGAGCGCTTCCTCTGTGAAGAGCACTTCAGGAAACCGGTCATCGTCTACAACTATCCCCGGGAGATCAAGGCGTTCTACATGCGCCTGAATGATGACGGCCGGACCGTCGCCGCCATGGATCTCCTGGTCCCCCGCGTGGGGGAACTCGTGGGCGGCAGCCAGCGCGAGGAGCGCTACGACGTGCTCGAACGGCGGATCCTTGAAAATGGCATGAAGCCTGAAAGCTACTGGTGGTACCTCGACATCCGCCGGTTCGGTTCGGTGCCGCACGCCGGCTTCGGGCTGGGCTTCGAGCGGTTTCTCATGATGGCGACCGGCGTGACCAACATCCGCGACGTCATCCCGTTTCCGCGCACCCCCAAGCATCTGGAGTTCTGACGACTTATTATTCTCCGGCAACAAAGTATGTTCGATGCGGCCATGTCACGCATCGGCGGTGTGGGTTTTCGGCCGTAGCGCAGCGCAACCATCCGTTCAACGAACCTGCGTACGGCAGCGATTCCGCTCCATACATGTCCGGACAGCCCCGGAGGGCCCATTCCCACGAAGCCGCCGGCCGTCTCTGCCTGTGCGCGGTTCCTATAGACGGCTTGGGGGCGTGGCAGGGTCGCCTGAAAAATTGGTTGCGCTGCGCTACGGCCGAAAACCCGCCCCGCCGGACCTCGGCTGGAGGTATACCTGCTCAATTGCCGGAGCAATAATAGACTGACGCTGAGCTGATCTCAGGCGCATGAGGATGTCGGAGCGAACCGCCAATGAAAAAAACGAAGCCCTACGGAAATACCCTGAAGGAGCAGTACCGCGCCAGCGCTCGGGATCGGGTCACGGCCTTCCTGCTGTCCGACGGCGCACTGCGCGGGGCCGTCCTGAACGGCACGCGCATGATCAACGAGATGCGCGCCAACCACGAGCTGGGGATTCTGGAAACATTGGTGCTGGGCCGCGCATATCTCGGCATCGCGCTGATGGCCGCCGGCCTGAAGGGCGATGATCGCGTGGCCATGCAGATCAACTGTTCCGGGCCGATCAAGGGACTCAGTGTGGAGGCGAACGCATTCGGTGAGGTCCGGGGCTACCTGAAACGGGTGCCGATCCCCATCGACCAGCCGATGGAGGACTTCGATCTCTCGCGGTTTTTCGGCGCCGGGGTTCTTGCGGTGACGAAGCATCTCCAGAACGCCAAGCAGCCGTTCACCGGCCAGGTCGAGTTGCGCCACGGCAACATCGCTCAGGACCTGGCGCATTACTACCTGACCTCGGAGCAAATCCCGACCGCATTCAATTTGAGCATCAAATTTGACCGGGCGGGAGAAGCCATCGGGGCGGGCGGTCTCTTCCTGCAGGCGCTGCCGGGCGCCGGAGACAGGCTGACCGCCGAGGTGGAAACACGTGTCCTGAACTTTCCGTCGCTGGGAGCGGTGTTCTCCGGCGAACAGACCCCGGAATCCGTGGTGCAGGAGGCGTTCGCCGACTACGCGCCGCAAATCCTATCCGACCGTCGGGTGGAGTTCATGTGCCACTGCAGCCACGAGCGCCTGCACCGCCTGCTCATCCTGCTGCCGATCCAGGACTTGAAGGACCTGCGGGACAACGGGCCATTTCCCGTCCAGATGCGTTGCCACAACTGCAACACGCCCTACGAGTTCAGCCGGGAAGAGGTTCAGGAAATATACGGCAGCCGGTATCCCCATAACTGAAGGGTTGGGAGGGTTCGAAGTCGTCACTTCTTATCAGGCGACGCCATCGGCTGCTTCTTGAGGCTCTGGACCATCTGGTCGACCGAGACCCCGCCCGGGGCCATCGCCGTCGGATTGATTTCCAGCAAGCCCTCCCAGGCACGCAGAGCACCGGCGGCGTCCTGCAGATCGTGGAACAGGACAATGCCCTTGTTGAGCCGCGACACCTCGTGTTTCGGGTTGACGGCGATGGCCTGGTCAAAGGCCTTGACGGCATCCTGGGGGCGGCCGGCCTTGCGCTGCATGACTCCCATGTCCGTCCACACGTCGGCGTTGTCCGGTTTAAGATCGAGGGCCTTGCGATAGGCCTTAATGGACGTCTCGTATTGGTCGCTGTCGAAATAGGCGTTGCCCAGATCAATCCATGCCGCGACGTTCGATGGGTTTTCCCGGGTTTCCTTTTCCAGGGCGGCAATCTGATCCTGGAGATCCCTCTGAGCGGCAGCTGAGCCGCCGGCCGGCATCCCCTGCATGCCGGATCCCGATTTATAGACTCCCAGAAAAACTCCGCCGAAAAAACCCACTGCCAACGCCAGCAGGCTGATCAACAGGGCGGTTTCCTTGCGTATGTAATTCTTGAGATCCGGCGCTGCTGTTTTTGCCATTTTTGCTTCGCTCCCCTTAGCGCTGGACGGTGCGGGTCGAGACCCCCCTCGCATCCAGTTCGCGCCGGTGAATCTCAGCGGCTTGCTGGCTGGAAAAGGCGCCGGCCATAAGCTGAAAAGAAGGCCCCGGCCCTTTCACCACGTATGGGAAAACCTCTTTTTGCGTAACCCGATTAGCGGCCTCGGCGGCTTCGCTCTCGGATCCATACTGCCCGATCAGGTTGGCATATGGCGTCTTCACCACCACGGCATCGGACAGTTTAAGAGCATTCTTGGCCTGAGTGGCCTCCGCGAGGGTTCGATAGTGGCCCGTGAGCGTCCGCCACCATATCCCCTTGCCGCCTAAATCCGTGCGGACGATGTAAGGCGTCAATCCGGTCTGCCGGTACCCGGACAGAGCGGCCAGGGCATTTTCCCTTTCTTTGCAGCTCGAAAGTAAAATGGAAAAGGGATAGGCCGCGCGCGTGGGGCTGACGGGAGCGGGTTCGGGTTTCGGCGTTTCGATCTTGGCCGGAGCCGGAGGCGCCACCGGCGGAGGCGGGACGGGAACCGGTTCGG
>CAZEKN010000058.1:0-10612 GCA_964512755.1 uncultured Desulfatibacillum sp.
CCTTGAGCTCCCCCGCAATGACTCTCAATGACATTCGATGGTTACTCCGGAAATTAACCGGTTGCGCCTTGAGCGGATATGAGGCGGAACGGGGCCGCTCCCCCCACGCGGGCAATGAAGCTTACTTCAATAGACGAAGTCGATGATGTACCAGTCGGTCTGTTCGTCCCAGAACGAGACGAAAAACAGCATATGGTGTAGATTGAACGGCAGGATCTTTTTGCTGACCTCGGCCTTGGCCTGGAGTTCGTAGCGGGCGTTTTTTTCCATCCGGCTCAGCGAAGCAATCTTGAGGCCCTCGATGTGGTTCATCCATCGCTGCGCTTCCTCGAAAGATGGGGTCGTTTCGGCTTCATAGCCGGTCCACGATCGCCGCACCGTGAACTCTTTCTTAACGGTGTCGAATTTGATGGTGTGGATCACCGTCAGGTCGGCGATCTTCTCATCCAGCCAGAAATCCTGCACCTGGCTGAGCCGGATGCGGAATGCAAAGGAGGTTGTTTTTCCCGCCAGGACATTTTGGCGAATGGCATCCGAAAAGGAGCCTTCCAGGTTCAGATGCAGCAGCAATTCGTCGTTGGTGTTGGACACCGTGATGTTGCGGAGTGTCGGATGGCCGGCGCCGGCCGCCGGCATTGCCGCCAGGAAAAGAACCAGGAAAGGGATGCCCCAAATATGGGTTGAAAGCGATTTCATGTAGTTCCGAGAATTTTTATCCGCGCTGGCCGAGCCAAAAGCATCCGAAGCGAAAACGCCTGCGGGAGGAGCCACCCGAGGCGGGGTGTTATCGCTAAATGACTCAAAATAGCCGATCCTCATACAATTAGCAAGTGATTTTAGCGGCTTAAAAGTCATTTTTTATCGCTCGGAATCATCGCAGCGACCGGCGCTCGCTGGCCGGAGGATAGCCGTCCGGAGGGATTAAAAATGGATCTGGCGTAGCCGTTTTTCGCCGAACTGCAGCGGCAGGATAACGGCCAGAACGCTCAAGACGAAAGCCGCCGCAAAGGCGGCTGCGATCCAGAGCCAGGCGCCGGGGGAAAGCGGTTTGCCGTGCAGGTCGGCCATGAAGATCCGGTACACGGGGCCGGCCTGCAGCAGGATCACCACCGTGATGTAGACGGCGCACGTGAGCATGAAAACGAGGCCTCCAAAGCTGCTGGCGGTTTGAGCCGGATTTTCGGCCTTGAAATCCGGGTACGCCGCACCGAGGCCGATGGCCATGGCGACAATGCCCGGCACCAGGAAGAATACCGTAACCGTGGAGAGGGCCATCATGAAAGGCGTCACCTTGAGCAGCAGGTTCGTGCCGACGATCAGCGTCTCGGTCAGGGCCAATAGGGGAAGGTAGTAGATGAAAAACTTGATCAGCAGAAAATTCCGGATCGACAGCGGCGAACTCTTCACCAGCCAGAAAGCTTCTTTTTCCAGACTCACTGCCGGGTAGGCGAATCGGGCGGCGACGGCCGTCAGCACGAACAATGCGAGGCCCATGTTTAGAAACGCGAACAGGTTTTGCAGGTAAACGGTCTGGATGGGCGATTTCTCGAGGGGCAAGGCATCGAAGTTATAGATGTAAATCACCAGAAGGGCAGCAACGAGAAATAGCTGGGTCCATTGGGTCTGGTCGCGCAGGAAGGTCTTGATCTCTTTTACCGTGAAGGCCCGCACCGGCCCCGGAAAGAACCGGAACACCCGCTCGCTGAAGCCATGGCGGCGTATGGCCGCCGTGATCGCCGTCTGAGCCCTTGAAAAGCCCTTGAAGTAAATGGCATCGGCGGTGATGACGGCCAGGCAGAAGATGAACACGGCGAAGCTGGCGCTGACCGCCAGGTGAAAGAGGCTGTCCGCCACCCGGCCGGCTAGTGCGGCCTGGATACTGTCGCTGGCCCAGGTGCTGGGCAGAAAGGGTGCGGACGGGGCCTGCAAGGAAGAGACATATGCCAGAACCGAGTCGAATACCTCCGGATCGACCAGCTGCTCCGGCCGCATCAGTCGAATGGCCAGATACAGCGCCACGAACAGCAGGACCCCCAACAAAATGACGATGCCGCGCATGCGGGTGGCGGGAACGATCATGACCCCGATCATCACCGCCACGGTACTCAGCGTCGAGGCGATGACGGCCAGCCAGAACAGTGCCAGCAGCGTTCCGGCGTAGTAGATCGTCCCGGCGCCGAAGGCGAGGCCGTAGGCCAAGAACACCGGCATGGTGAAAACGATCACCATCCAGGAGCTCTCGGCGGTGGTGTCGATCCAGCGTGCGATGAAAATCCGGTGATCCGCAACCGGCAGGGAGTGAACCAGCAGAAGATCGCGTGAAAGAAACAGCCGGGCCAGCGAGGTCAGGATGCCGCTGAAAAGCAGGAGGGCGAAAGAAACGACCAGAATCATGGACAGCAGCTTAAAGGCCAGCAGATCGCCGATATCCTCGATTCCCTTGAAATAGCGCAGAACCCGCCAGGAAATCCCGAAAAGCCCGCACCAGAACAGCGTGCCGACAACGCCGAGCACGATCATGCGGCCGGAGCCGCCGCGGCCGCCTCGGGACCACCGGCCCCGGAACAGTGGAAGGGTTCGCGGGACCAGAAGAAGCCGCACGTCATGCAGAAGACCGTTGGATTTGGATATGGAGATGAGCCGATTCACGCCGAGTTGCCGGTTAGATTCAGAAAAACCATTTCCAGGTCGGCGCTGCTGACACTGGCCTCCCGACGCAGATCGTCCGTGGTGCCGCTGGCGATCAGACGACCCCGGTTCAGAATGCCGATGCGGTCGCATATGTCTTCAGCAACGCTGAGCGTATGCGTCGACATAAAGATGGTGACGCCTTGCGAGGCCAGCCGTTTGAACAGGTTCTTCACCATGATGATCGCCAGGGGATCGAGTCCCACCATGGGTTCGTCAACAATCAACACCTGGGGTTCGTGCAGGAGCGCCGCGGCCATGATCAGGCGCTGTTTCATGCCGTGCGAATACGACTCGATCATCTCGTTCGACCAGTCCGTCAAGGAGAACATGGCGAGCGTGGCCGCGGCTTTGTCCGCAAACGTCCGTTCGGGCACGCCGTAGATGTCCGCGGTGAATCGCAGGAACTCCAGGCCGGTGAGCTTCTCGTACAGAAACGGTCGGTCCGGGATGAAGCCGATCCGGCGCTTGGCCTCCTGCGGCTGCGCCTGCATATCGATGCCGGCGATGGTGACGACGCCCTCGGTCGGCGCCGTGACCCCTCCCATCATCTTGATTGTGGTCGTCTTGCCGGCGCCGTTCGGTCCGATGAAACCGAAGATTTCGCCTCTGTCGATGCTCAGGTTCAAGCGCTGAACCGCCGCGTAATTGCCGTAGGTTTTCGTCAAATCCCTCAATTCGATCATGTTCAGTCCAGAATTTCGACCGTGATAGCGCCGATGACGCCGACGAGGTCCACCTGCTGGTGCACGGAGCCGGTGGCCATGCGCAGGTGGGTGGCGTCCGCCGGCAGCTGGCCGAAGAGCGCATCGGCCGTGACCCACCGGCCGAGAAACAACAGGTTCCAAGCGTGGTAGTAGAATTTTCCCTGCAGGTACACAAGGCCGGCCTCCACCCGAGCCGGAATGCCGGCGGCCCTGGCCATGGCGGCGAACAGCATGGCGTGCTCGTTGCAGTCGCCCATGCGGTTGTCCAGCGTGGAAAGGGCATCCGGCATGGACAGCACCGGACGCGGCTCGATGTTGCGCCGGATCCAATCCATCAGGAGGCGGGCTCGGGCCAAGGAGGCCGCCGGCGGCCTGTCTCCAAGAATCGACCGGACGAGAGATCGAATGCGCTCGTGGTCGGACTGGATGAGCGGCTCCGGCTTCAGGAACACCTGCTCGAGCGGTTGCAGCGTCTCCGGCGGAGGCATTGGCGGAAGAGCGGCAAGATGCTCGCGTCGGACGGTCAGGACGCCGTCGGAGAAGCTCTGCCGTCCGCCGTTCAACTGCAATCGATCGGTTTGGGCTCCGCCGATCCGCACCCGCAGGACGTCGAGCTTCTGCGGATCAAGTATGGAGCGGTTCGGCGTGACCGCGGCCGCCGCCGCGAGATCGTCGGAAGCCTCCGCCCCGAACTCGCTCAGGGCCTCCGCGGGGGAGGTCCTTTCCAGCCGCATTCCCAACAGCCCGCGTTCCCGCAGCAGTTCGCCGTTTTCACCGACCCAGGCGGTTTGGGTCATGCCGCGCAGACTCATGCTGATGCGCGTTGCCGGGACGCTTTCGCCGCCAACCTGAATGGACTCCCGGCCGATGATTTCGGCCGTGGCGGTGGTTGGCGCCATGGCGGCCGGATCGAAAACCTCGAACGTGTAGCGATCGCCGGGGGCAAGGATCTCACCCTGCAGACGGTCCACCAGCGTCGCGGCCAGATAGATTCTTTCCCGGATGGGCACATCGATGCTGCGCCGGTGCCCGGCGGTTTCGGTGAGGATGCGGAGCACCTCGCCGGACGCCGCACCCTGTGCGGAAAACCGGAAACCTCCCGAGCGGAGGTCAAACTCGAAGCGGTCCAACGACAGATCGGAAAGCAGGTCGGCGCGTGTGCGCAATGCGATGCTCTGGACCATGCCCATGGTGTTGATCCGCATAACTACTTTTTCTTCCAGTTCATAGCCAACGGCTTTAGGAAGTAGACGCCGGTGCGCGAAGCCGATCCGGCGCTGGTTCTGGAAAATACTCATCCAGGAATCCCGGCCGGCACCGGTTTGCACCGCACGATCCGGCAAGGATCTCGACGCGGAGAAGAATCGCTGCAAGGCATCCGTCCGGATCAGAAACAGCACCATGAAAGCTGCACCTGCCATCAGACCGATCATCCAGAAGCCTTTCATTCTCCGGGCAATCATAGCTTCAAAGTTTAGCATGTTTCCGGCAAAAGGCGAATTCTGCTGCCCGAGAAGCTGCTTATAGGTGCGACTCTCGTCTAAGACACAATATATAGAGGCCGGCTCGAACCATCCGATATTTTGCTAAATTCAGCCGATTTCTTATTGACATTCAGCTCGTTTTTGAGGATAGTTGTCGCCGTCGGGTAACATCAGCCTTTTGGTTGCTTCTGTGATGCCGTTTCGCAAGACCCAGCGATCTGTCATTGTCCTTGGATCCAACAGGATGCACTTTTAAGCAGAGTCATTCATGACTCTGCTTTTTTTATTGGTGCGTTGGCGCGGACCGTCCGCGGGATCATTCATCACAACAAGGGGAGGAGGAAGAGCATCATGGCGGAAGGAGTAGTTAAATGGTTCAACGAGAAAAAGGGATACGGGTTCATTAAGAAAGATGATGGCCAAGATATTTTCGTGCATTACTCCGCCATCAAGGGCAAGGGATTCAAATCGCTGGCGGAAGGCGACAAGGTGCGCTTTGAAGTCCAGCAGGGCGCCAAGGGACCCTCGGCTTCGGACGTCGAAAAAATTTGATCGGGTATAGACTCCATCCGCCGTTCTGCTGAAGCAGAGCGGCGGTTTTCATTTCTGGAGCAGCTCTCTGGCGTGCGCCAGGGTCACTCGGGTGATCTTCTCGCCGCCGAGCATGCGAGCGATCTCGCGGGTGCGGCCGTCGGGCGTGAGGCGGGTAATGGTCGTACGGGTCCGGCCCTCGGCGATCAGCTTGGAGATCCGGAAATGATGATCGCCGAACTTGGCGATCTGGGGCAGATGGGTGATGCAGATCACCTGGTGATGACGGGACAGCTCCGCCAGTTGGTGCCCGACCACCTCGGCCACCGCCCCGCCGATGCCGGCGTCGACTTCATCGAACACGATGGTTCCCACGGATTCGGTTGCGGCCAGGATGGACTTGAGCGCCAGCACCACCCGGGAGAGCTCACCACCGGAAGCGATCGATGCCAGCGGTTTGAGCTCCTCGCCCACATTCGGCGCAATGGTGAAGACGGAGCGATCAATGCCGCTCTCGCTGAGGGCGCTGGAACCGGCCGCCAGGAACGGGTCGGCGTCCGGGCTCTTGGGGACGAGAGCAAGATCCACCCCGAATTCCGTTCCGGACATTTTTAGCCGAGCAAGCTCGCGGGCCACCTGCGCCGTGAAGCGCGTGGCCGCGTCACGGCGTTTCTGCGAAAGCGCGATGGCCTGCTTTTCGATCCGGGCATGCAGCTCGCGCAGGTGTTCCTCAACCGTAGCGATTTCGGCCGCTAAGGTTTCCATAGCCGCCAGGTCGGCCGTGCTTAGAGCGAGCTTTTCCAGCACGGTTTCCAGCGATCCTCCGTATTTGCGCTTCAGCCGGTTGAGCCGATCGAGCCGCTCCTCCACCGCCTCCAGGCGGCCGGCGTCGATATCGAGCGCCTTCAGGTAGGCCCGCAGGGCCTCCACCAGATCCTCGACGCGAAAGGCGATCTCGGCACAGGCCTCGGATTGCGGCATGATCACGGGATCGAAGCGGGCCATCTTTTCAAGATCTCGCCGGACCTGAGTCAATTGCTCGATCGTCGATCCGGAGCCGCTGTAAAGCGATTCGATGCCGCGCTGAACCGTCTCGTAGAGCATCTCGGCATTTTTCAGTCGCAGCCGTTCCTGTTCGAGCTCCCGGTCCTCGCCCGGGTGGATCTCCGCCGCCAGGATCTCGCGTTGCTGAAACTCCAGAAGTTCGGTCAGTTCGGCCTGGCGGGCCTGGCGCGCTTTGAGGTCGGCAATTTTTTTCAAGTGCGGCAGAAGGTCGTGATAAAGAGCTGAAACCGTCTCGCGCAGAGGCAGGAGGCCTGCAAAGCGATCCAGAATCAACAGGTGTTGGTCCTCTCTGAGAAGGCCCTGGTGGGCGTGCTGGCCGGAAATGCTCGCCAGATTCTCCGTCAGGGTGGACAGAACCTGCAGGGTCGCCAGACGGCCGTTGACGTAGACCCGGTTGCCTTCCGCGCGCGAGATGACCCGGCGGACCAGAAGGCCCTCGGCGGTGTCATAGCCCAAATCCCGAGCGGTTCGAACGGCGGGGGATTTGCGGCCGGGGTCAAAGAGCGCTTCGATCTCGGCCGAATCGGCGCCGGTACGAATCATTTCAGCCGATGCCCGGCCGCCCAGAAGCAGATTGACGGCCTGGATGATGATGGATTTACCGGCTCCGGTTTCGCCGCTCAACACCGTCAGACCCGATTCGAATTGGATTTGCAGGTCATCGATGATGGCGAAGTTGCGGATGGAAAGTTCTTTCAGCATGCTGACCGCCGCCGCATGGAGGTTGGGGACATCCCTTGAAATGGGCGCATTATACACGGGCGGCGCCCGAAGTAAAGATCGCCGCGGCCGCTTCATGCTTGAAAATCGCTTGAATCACGGGCGTAAAGTTTTTAAAGTAATAAACGCTGGTTCACTCCTAAAGGAAGGCGAGATGCGCGTATGGGGTCTAAAAAGCCGGTTTTGGTGATTGCCACTCGAAATCCGGGCAAGACGGCCGAGATTCGGGATGTGCTGCACGGTTTCCCGCTGGAGATCCGCAATCTGTCCGATTTCGGACCGATCCCCGAGGTGGAAGAGGACGGCCTGACGTTCGACGAAAATGCCTACAAGAAATCGAGTTTCACGGCACGCGTGCTAGGATATCCGGCGCTGGCCGACGACTCCGGGCTGACGGTAGCTGCGCTGGACGGCGCCCCCGGCGTCTTTTCCGCCCGTTACGGCGGCGAGGGGCTCTCCGATGCGGACCGCTGCCGAAAACTGCTGGCGGAAATGCGCGGCCGAAGCAACCGCCGGGCGGCTTTCGAGTGCGTGCTTTCGCTGGCGGTGCCCTCCGGCCCGGCGCTGACGTATGAAGGCCGCTGCGAGGGGCTGCTTACCGAGGCGCCCGCAGGCGTCAACGGCTTCGGCTATGATCCGATTTTCTTATACCCGGCCGCCAACAAGACCTTCGCGCAGCTCACGCGCGAGGAAAAGAACCGCGTCAGCCATCGCGGCAAGGCCTTGCACGAGCTGCGGGACGAGTTTGAAAAAGTGATGACCTGGACCCGACAGCACATGCCGCCGGGAGATCCCTGGAACTGGAGAAATGATTAGAAGCGATTATCAGGCCGCTTCCATCTCCCTCTCCGCCGTCTCAGCAAAAAGGATCCCGTGGAGCCCTTGACCGAGTCCAAGAAATCCGTCGGAGAGACGCTATTTAGCCGTCGGATGCTGGTCGCGCTGCTCATGGGATTCTCCTGCGGTCTGCCCTTGCTGCTGACGCTCGGAGTCCTTCAGGCCTGGATGAAAGAGGAAGGGGTGGATTTGACATGGGTGGGGATGATCACCCTCGTGCAATCGCCCTATTCCTGGAAATTTTTGTGGTCGCCGGTGCTGGACCGGTTTACGCCGCTGCGGCTCGGCCGGCGGCGGGGGTGGTTGCTAATCGCCCAGCTGGCCTTGATGGTTTCGATCGCCGCTCTCGGCGGGTCGAATCCGGTGGCCCAGCCGGGCTGGATGGTTGTGAGCGCGGTGCTGGTCGCATTTTTCAGCGCCACCCAGGACATCGTGGTGGATGCCTATCGCCGGGAGGACCTGCCGGACGATGAGCTGGGGCTCGGATCGTCCTTGTATGTCTACGGCTATCGCATCGGCATGTGGGCCGCATCTGGCGGGGGGCTGATCCTGGCCGATTACCTCCCCTTTTCTCAGGTCTACCTGATCCTGGCGGCCGGGCTGATCCCCGGGGTCCTGACCACGCTCCTCACACCGGAGCCCCGGGTGGACAGCCGGCCTCCGCGGTCGCTGCGGGAGGCTGGTTGGGAACCCCTTGCGGATTTTTTCCGCCGTGACGGTGCCCTGTGGGTCCTGGCTTTCATTCTGCTTTACAAGATCGGCGACACCATGGCCGCCGGGATCGCAACGCCCTTCTACCTCGAGCTGGGTTTTTCCAAGTCCGAGATCGGTACGGTGGTCAAGCTTTTCGGATCCTGGGCCACCATTGCCGGGGCCGTCGGCGGCGGGATTCTCATGCTGCGGTTCGGCATTCGGCGCAGCCTGTGGGTCTTCGGGGTGCTTCAGGCGGTTTCCACCGCCGGGTTCGCGGTGCTGGCGCGCCTCGGCTGCAGCCTGGCCGCACTATCCGGGGTGATCGCCTTCGAGAGCATTACCGGCGGCATGGGGACAAGCGCCTTTGCCGCCTTCATGGCCAGCCAGACCAACAGAAAGTTCACCGCCACGCAGTACGCCCTTTTGACGAGCATCATGGGCCTGCCGCGCGTGCTGGCCTCGGCGCCTACGGGGCTGGCGGCCAAGCACCTGGGCTGGGAGTGGTTTTTCATCGGATGCACCCTGGCCGCGATACCGGGGTTGCTGGTCCTGGCGCGCTTTGCGCCCTGGCCGGCGCGGGTCTCACCTCAACTCGACGAGAGTATGCCCTCATGACGGAACACCTTCCCGAAAAACAAATCCGCGAACGGGTCGAAGCGCTGCGGGCCCGGCGCAGCGAGATTTTGTCGCTGCCGCCGGAACAAGCCCTGGAGCGCATCCTTTCCGATCCGCAGCCGGCGGCGCTGGTGCACTCTTTCCCGGAGTCGGATCTCTACTTCCTGGTGCACGATATCGGTCCCGAAGATGCGCTGCCCCTGCTGGCGCTCGCTTCGGATAAACAGTGGGACCACATCGTGGATCTCGAGAGCTGGGCCAAGGATCGCATCGAGGTGAACCATCTGACCCGCTGGATGAATCTCCTGATGGAGGCCAATCCCAAGCGCTTTATCCGCTGGTTTCTGAACGAACGGCTGGCGTTCGGCGAATTTTACCTGTTTCACACGATCGAAGTGCGCGTTCGCGAGCACGACCAGGACCCTTCCGATTTCGGTGAGGGTTTTTTCACCCTGGACCAGGTTTACTACATGCGGGTTTTGAAAATGCCGCCGCTCACCGAAGGCTCCGCCATCGGCGAGGAGGAGCGCCAGGCGTTTCTGATGAAACTCCTCCAGCGCCTGGCCGAGCACGATCATCCGCTGTTTCAGAGCCTGCTCCTGGAGGCGACCCACGTCATCCCGGCGGAAACGGAGGAGGAGGAACTCCGCTGGCGCGGCGTGCGTCTGGCGGAAAAAGGGTTTGTGCCGTTTGACGAGGCCGTCGGCGTCTATCAGCCGGTCACCCGCCGCCAGCTTGACGCGCAGCAGCCGAAATTCACACCGGATCCTCACGGAAGCGAAACGACCCTTCTGCCGGTACCGGCCTATCCGCTGCAAGAGATGAAAGACGATACGCATTTCAGCCGAGCGTTGGCCCGGATCGAATCGGGGCCGATCCTCACCCACCTGCAATGGGAATTCGCCAACCTGTGCAACCGGATCATCGTTGCGGACCACAAGACCGTCCGCGGCCGTGAGCAGCTGCGTGACATCGTGACCAAGGCCTGCGGCTATATCAGCATGGGCCTGGAGCGGTTGAAGGGGCCGGAGGATCCGCAGCCGGATCCCGTCCAGGCCGCGGCCGTCCTGACCCGCTATCCGCTTATCCAGCTTTTCCGCCTGGGCTTCGGCGGAGCCCTTGAAGTCAAATGGCGGGCCGAACGCTGGCTCAGCGCGTGCTGGTTTGCGAAAGCCGGTCTGAAACTGAGTTTCTGGGGGGAGCAGTGGATGGGGGTCCTCGGCGGAATCCTGCTCAAAAAGCCGCAGTACTACGACAACTACCAGACCGGCG
>CAZEKN010000059.1:0-10609 GCA_964512755.1 uncultured Desulfatibacillum sp.
TGCTTGGCCAGCTCGGCCTTCAGCTCCAGCTCTTTCTGGTAGTGCCGCTCGCGCAGCTCGCGGGTGCTCTCGAGGAAGGCGCTGCGTTCTTTCTGCACGGTGGCGATTTCTTCATCCGAAAGGTTGCCGCCGAAACCCGGACCACCGAATCCGCCCCGCGGGCAGTTTCCAGAACCCGGCCCCATGCCGTAGCCGCCACCCCTTCCCCCAGCATAGGAATCGGCTGAATATCCGATAAGACCTATAACCGCCAGAACCGCTAGAACCAAACCTACATGCTTTGCTCTCATGCTGATTACCTCCATTTGATTTTACGCATTCAATTCGGTACACACCCCGATAGTTAGCAAGGCCGATGCCAAACATGAAACTTGCGCGCCGTTTCGTATTAACTAAATGAAATTTAATGTAAAAAAATTTTTAGCAGCGGCGGAATGACTGCCAATATCTTTTATATGTCAAACAAGATGGATACGTTGTATCCAGGCCGGCTGCATTTACATGGATACATTGAATACTTAGTATCCATCTCAGGCGCATAAGCCGGAAACAAATTCGCAGCAGGTACGGCTACACTCGAAAGAAATACAAGCTGCCTCATTTTTTGCGTACTTACGGCTTGGCTCTTAAACAACCACCCAACCAGCCCTTCTAAATGATGGCTCGAATCAAAAACACCAGATTCTGGACCGGCGTGCCGGCCTGGATGCTGCTCGGAGCGGTGGCGGTGCTGTTGCCGATTTTCGCCTTCATGACCATGCAGAACATCCATCGCGAAAAAGAGTTCACGACCCGCCTGCTGGTTGAAAAAGGGGGAGCACTGATCCGCTCCTTCGAGGCCGGCACGCGATCCGGGATGATGGGCATGCAGCGCGGCGGCTTCCAACTGCAGCGCTTGCTTACGGAGATGTCGCAGTTGCCCGATATCGCTCACCTCATCGTAGCCGATGCCGCCGGTCACATCATCGCCCACAGCGACCTCGACCAGGTGGGCTCCGTATATGGAAAAGGACTGGATGTCGCCTTCGCCTCCCCGGCTAAACGGCTCGACTGGCGGGTCGTGAAGGGGACGGACGGCACGCCGGTATTTGAGGTGTTTCGCAAATTTGAGCCCACCGGCCCGCCCATGGGCATGATGCGGGGACCGGGCCTGCGCCGGTTGCCGGAAGGCTTTGAATTCCCGTCCGAGCCCCCGCGCGTCATTTTCGTGGGCCTCGATATGACCTCCATCGAGGAGGCGCAGCGGTCGGACGTCTGGCACGCCATTCTCATGGGGACGATTCTGCTGCTGGCCGGATTCGCCGGCATTGCCCTTCTCCTGCTGGCCCAAAGCCACCGCGCGGCGCGCACGAGCCTCTCGCGCATCAAGGCCTTCTCGGACCACGTCGTCGAGAACATGCCGATCGGGCTGGTAGCGATCGACAGCCGGCAGCGGGTGGCGGTATTCAATCAGGTGGCCGAATCCGTGCTTCAGACGCCGGCCGTGGGTGTCATCGGCAGCCCGGCGAAGCAAGCGCTGCCGGCGGCGCTGTGGTCGCAGGTCGAGGCATTGGAGGCGCCCAATACCGCCGTGCTGGAGAAAGAAATCGACTGCATGACCAGCGCAGGCCGCGTCATCCCGCTTGAAATCGGCGGTGGGCGGCTTACCGATGCAGACGGTCATGATCTCGGCATCATCCTGCTCTTCAAGGATCTGAGCGAGGTCCGCACCCTGCGCAGCGAAATCGCGCGCAACCAGCGCCTGGCAATCGTTGGCCGCCTGGCTGCCGGCGTGGCCCATGAAATCCGTAACCCGCTCAGCTCCATCAAGGGGTTTGCGACCTACTTCCGGGAGCGCTACCGCGAAAACGAGCAGGATGCCCAAACTGCCTCCATTCTGATTCAGGAGGTCGACCGCCTCAACCGCGTGGTTGGCCAGCTGCTGGAATTCTCACGGCCGGTCAGCATCCTACCGCGCCCGGTTCGACCGGATCGCCTGATCGCGGACATTGCCAAGCTGATCGAACCCCAGGCGCAGGCAAAGAGCGTCACGGTCGCCGTCCGGCATCCAGCCGATATGCCGGACGTTCAGTTGGACGGCGACCGCCTGAACCAGGTGCTGCTGAACCTGTTTTTAAACGGCATCGAAGCGATGGACGGCGGAGGCGTTCTGACCGTCCAGGCGACGCAGGCCTCGAATGCATCCCGGCTCGAAATCCGCGTTTCCGACACCGGCACCGGCATACGGCCCGAAGACCTGGCCCACATCTTCGAACCCTACTTCACCACCAAACCCAGCGGTACCGGCCTGGGTTTGGCGATCGCCCACAACATCATCGACGCAATGGGCGGGGAGATCACCGTGCAAAGCACTCCCGGCGCCGGCACGAGCTTCACCTTGAGACTCCCGATCCACTCGCAACGATGAGGGATGGACACATGACCGCGAACGGAACCATTTTGGTGGTCGACGACGACACGGCCCACCGCACCATGCTGCGGACCCTCGTGGGCGGCTGGGGCTATGAGATTCATGAGGCGGACGACGGCGGTACCGCCATCGACGGGGTCCGGCAGCAGGGCTACGATTTGGTGCTGATGGATGTGCGCATGCTCAAGGTGTCCGGGATCGAGGCGTTGGCCGCCATCAAGAAGCTCAACCCCGCCGTCCCCGTCGTCATCATGACCGCCTATTCCTCGGTGGAGGCGGCCGTCGACGCCCTTAAACAGGGCGCCCACGATTATCTCACCAAACCGCTCGATTTCGATAAGCTGAGGGTCACCATCGAGCGCGCCATGGAGCACACCCGGCTCAGGGAGGAAAACCGCCGCCTGCGCGAAAGCCTCGGCCTGCGGTTCGACCGCAGCCGGATCATCGGGCAGAGTTTGGCCATGGTCAAGCTCCTGGACACCGTGTCCCAGGTGGCGCCGTCCGAGGCAACGGTCCTGATCACGGGCGAATCCGGAACGGGCAAAGAGCTGATCGCCGCCGCCATCCATTTCAACAGCTCGCGCCGCGACGGCCCCTTCGTGCAGCTGAACTGCGCCGCCATCACCGAGACCTTGCTCGAGTCCGAGTTGTTTGGTCATGAAAAGGGGGCGTTCACCGGCGCCGAGCGCCGCCGGGAGGGACGTTTCCATCAGGCCGACGGCGGCAGCCTGTTTCTCGATGAGGTCAGTGAAATGCCGCTGTCCATGCAGGTCAAGCTGTTGCGGGTGCTGCAGGAGCGCGAATTCACCCGCGTGGGCGGCGATGCGCCGCTGCGGGTGGACGTACGCTTGATCGCGGCCACCAACCGCCATCTTCCGGATCTGATCGCGGCCGGCAAGTTCCGTGAGGACCTTTTTTACCGCCTGAACGTGGTCGGCCTGATCGCACCTCCGCTGCGTGAACGCCGCGAAGACATCCCACTGCTGGTCCAGCATTTTCTGGAAACCTTCGCCCAGCGCAACCGCAAGCCGATCAAGGGCGTCACGCCACAGGCCATGGACGGCCTCATCCGCCGAAGCTGGCCGGGCAACGTGCGCGAGCTCATGAACGCTGTCGAACGGGCGGTGGTGCTGGCCCGAACGGATTACCTGCCCATGGAGGATTTTGGGTTGGCGCCGGCCGAGGAAGCCCCGCGGGAGCGCTCGGCATTTCCGCCGATCGGCGCCGCTGAAAATCTGGCCCTGGACGAAATCGAAAAAGCCACCATTCTGCGGGCGTTGGAGTCGGCCGGCGCCAACAAGAGCGAAGCAGCCCGGCGCCTCGGGATCACCCGCCGCACGCTGCATAAAAAGCTGAAAGCCTACGGTGTGATGAAATGATCCGGGCGGCCATGGCCCGATGGCCTGTTTCATCTTTACTTGCCGCCAAGAAGGCTTAACTTGGATCCACTCAATCGATAGAAATGGACAGACGCGTTTGCCATGAATGCTCCGAACACCGAGATCGTACGCTGCCCCACCTGCAACGCCGGAAACCGAATTCCCGCTGAACGGATGGGTGCTGTCTCCGCCAAATGCGGCAAATGCCAGGCGGCCCTCTTCCCTGAAAGAGCAGCGTCCCATGCCGCCGAGGCCTATAAGCTGCGCTGTGCCCAGTGCGGCGCGCGCAACCGCGTGCCCGGCACCCGGCTGAACGCCGCACCCCGATGCGGCAAGTGCCACGCCCCCCTGCCGACGGCGGAGTTGTTCGCCCCTCAGCCCGTCATGGTAACGGACGGCAATTTCGAGACCCAGGTGCTGAAGTCGCCGTTGCCCGTGCTGCTGTTCGCCTGGGCGCCGTGGTGCCCGACCTGCGGCACGGCGGCCCCGATCGTGGAGCAGTTCGCTTCCGAGTCCAAGGGTCGGATACGGGTCGGCAAGGTTAATGTGGACGCCAATCCGCAGCTGGCCGGCCGCTACAACATCATGAGCGTTCCCTTTCTCTTTATATTCGACAACGGCGAACTCAGGGAAAGCATGCCGGGCGCGCTTCAGAAACACGAGCTCATGCTGAAAATGGCGAATTACCTATGACGGCGAAGCGTCGCGCCGCCCAGTCCCGAGGCCGCATGCCCTCCGCGTCCGCTGCCGCTGACATCGCCGCCGACCTCCGGGAGATCCTGACTCGCGGTCTGGATCTCCCGGAGGCGACGGTGCGCTTCATCGATTCTACCTTTTCCCATCCCTCGGCAACTGAACTGGCGCAGATCATCGATGATGATGCCGATCCCGAACGGGACGGCCTGCTCGCGCTTCTGTTCTCACCGGATGAACCCTTACAGATCGAGCTCGAAAGCCGGCTGAGCCGAGTGCCGGGCGAAACCCCTTCCGCGGGAGAAGTGGTCGCCCGCCTGACGGCGGCGCCGCTGCCGGTACATTTCCGTTTTCCGGACGGCAGAGGCGTGCTGGAAGTACCGCTGGCAGCGCCGCTGGCCCACCTGCTGATTCATGGGCTCGGGATCGATCGGGTTCTGCCGGCTGGCGTCGACGAGGCCGTCGGGGTAACCGTCCCCGGCCGCTGCGGAAGGCGCCTGCGGGTCATGCTTCGCAACGCCCGTTTTGATTTCACGCCGGCGAGATGCGAATTCCTTTGCACGCTGATCCCAAAGCTGGACATCCAGGATGAAGACGACCGGGCATGCTTTGCTTTCGCGTTGGAGCTGCTCGCGGAGCTTGAAGCGTCCGCCGTAGTTTACACGGCGCTCGCCGCACGAAAGAAATGGCTGGTCCGGGCTCTGCACCATGGTCAGCGGTTGCGTGAGCAGCTGGCCCAGTCCAACTTCGAAACCTTCCTGAGCCAGGGCCGGCGCCTGGCGTGGGTGGATGAATCCCTGATCCGGCGCCAGATGGGCTTTATCGACCGAATCTGCATCGCCGTCTTCGGCCGCCTCACGCCGGCCGATCCGAGCGGACAGCCGCAGGCAGTCGACATCGAGGGCCTCCCGGATGTGGCGGATCTGATGCAGCGCCTGACCTGAACCGGTCCGCGATTCCGTTTGACTTCCGCTGCGGAAACCTTTAGTTTCAACCGCCGGCTCGAACCGGCGCGGATTATTTCTCCAGATGAAGGCCATCACACTCATGTATCGGTTGAACAGATTTCGTCATGCATTTCTGCCGCTGGTTCTCATGGCGGTATGTTTCCATCCCACGTTGGCGCAGGCCGTCGAGTCCCTCCCTCCGCTCGACTACGTCCTTAAGGAAGTCGAAAAACGCTACACGGGATCCCAATTTTCCGCGGATTTTCTCCAGGAGTCCACCATCAAGTCCATGGAAATCACCGATTTCGCATCCGGCCGGCTGTATGTGCGCTACCCGGGAATGATGCGCTGGGAATACGAAAAGCCTGAACGGCAGGTGATCATCACCGACGGCAAAAAGCTTTGGATCTTCCGGCCGCAGGACAATCAAGTGATGGTGGGCGGCGCTCCGGTCTTTTTCCGTGACGGCCAGGGCGCCAGTTTTCTGTCGGACATCAGCCTGGTGCGGAAGAAGTTCAACATTCAGCTGGCGCGGGCCGAGGGCGAGTATCTCTACGAGCTGAAGATGAAGCCGATTGAGGGAGCGGCGAACATCTCCGAGATCCGTCTCTATGTCGTCCCGCGGTCCTATCAAATCGCGCGGATCGTCACGCTGAACGACTACGGCGATGACACCCGCATCGACATCGTCAGCCCCCAGTTCAACGCCAATCTCGATCCGTCGCTGTTCAGCTTTGAGATCCCGCCGGGCGTGGACGTCCAGAAAATCGAGGAATAACGGACAAGCCCAATCTCGGCGTTGCGCTTCGCCCACTGCGCGGCGTACCCGAAGTACGCCTCAAGAATTGGCGAAAAGAAAAAGGCCCGTTCAAAGGCTCAGATCACGCCCGAGGGCAAGGCGCCCCGCGGGTTTGAAAGCGAAGGGTACGTCAGTACGTGAGCATTTCAAACTGCGGGGCAACGCAGCCCTTGGGCGTCAGATGGGCCTTTCAACGGGCCTTTACGCGCGGCTGACCAGTTCGTCCGGGATATCCGCGTTGGTATAAACCTTCTGGACGTCGTCGCAGTCCTCCAGCATGTCCATCAGCTTCACCATCTGGTCGGCCTCTTTGCCGGCCAGCGTGGTGGTGTTCTGCGGCAGCATGGTGACTTCCGAGGAAATGTAAGGCGTCTGCAGCGCGTCGATGGCGGCTTTCACGGCCTCGAAATCCTCGGGTGCCGTGATGACCTCGAATGTCGTTTCGTCTTCGCGCACATCTTCGGCGCCGGCCTCCAGCGCCTTCTCCATCAGCTTCTCCTCATCCACCGCCCTGCGCTCGATGGCGATGTAGCCCTTCTTCTTGAACATCCAGGCAACACAGCCGCTGGTCCCGAGGCTTCCGCCGTTCTTACTGAAAATATGACGGATCTCCGCCACCGAACGATTCTTGTTGTCGGAAAGCGACTCCACCAGCACGGCCGCACCGCCCGGGCCGTAGCCCTCGTACAGGCTTTCCTCGTAGTTGACGCCCTCCAATTCGCCGGTGCCTTTCTTGATCCCGCGCTCGATGTTGTCCTTCGGCATGTTTTCCGCCCGGGCCGCCATAACCGCTGCGCGCAGCCGCGGGTTTCCGTTCAGATCGCTTCCGCCCATGCGGGCGGCTACGGTGATTTCCTTGATCAGCTTGGTGAAAATCTTGCCGCGTTTGGCATCATTGGCACCCTTTTTGTGCTTGATGCTCGCCCATTTATTATGACCTGACATGGGGTCCTCCTGTTTTACCCTTCCCGATGAGGTATATTTCTTTGCTCGCCTTACGGCAGCTCTGGGGTTTGAAAATCTTGCATTCCGAAAAGGCGGATTGAACAGCCGCCGTGAACGATTTGAAATCCTCGCCCTGGAAAATTTTGCAGACGAACGACCCGCCGGGCCGCAGCACCTGTCGGGCGATGGCGAGCGCCGCTTCGCACAAATGGTGGGAGCGCGCCGCGTCCACCCCCCGACTGCCGGTGGTCGCAGGCGCCATGTCGCTCAATACCACGTCGAATGGCCGTCCGAAAAACGCGACGGGGTCCTCGACCAGTTCAAATACGTCCTTCGTGTAAACGCTGACCTGAGCCGGCAGGCTGACCGTCACCGGCGTCAGATCGACTCCCACGATGCAACCGGACGGTCCGGCGATCTCGGCTGCCTGCATCAGCCAGGAGCCCGGTGCGCATCCCAGATCCAGAATGGCGCTTCCTCGCCGTACCACGCCGAATCGCTTCTGGATCTCCTGGAGCTTGTACACCGACCGAGCCGGGTACCGCTCCTTGCGGGCCAGCCGTGCATAATGGTCTTCCCAACGATTGACCTTTGCTGCAGCATGTCTCATCGTACAATGGGCCGTATAGCGACTCACATCAACGCATTATCTAAAAAATGGGATTATATACAACGGCATGCTGATTCAAGTCAATCCGTCAAAAGAGCGCTTCAATGGCCTCGGATACCGATCGCACGCCGGCGATCTGAATGTCCTCTACATCGGCCAGCCGTTTTAAATTGCTCTGCGGTAGGATGCACCGGTTGAAGCCCATTTTACGCGCTTCGAGGATGCGCTGCTCCGCCTGGCCGATGGCCCGCACTTCACCGGTCAAGCCAACCTCGCCGACGACGATGGTCCGCTCGGCCACGGGCTTGTCGAGGAAACTCGATGCAATGGCCGCCACGATGGCCAGGTCTACAGCCGGCTCCACCACCTTGACTCCGCCGGCGACGTTCATGAAAATATCGTAGCCCATCAGGTGCATGCCGACTTTTTTTTCCATGACTGCGGCCAGCAGCGCCACGCGGTTTGCATCCAGGCCCAAAATGGTGCGCCGCGGCGTGCCGAAACTGGTGCCGCTGGTGAGCGCCTGCAGCTCCACCAGGATCGGTCGGGTGCCTTCCATGCTGGCCGCCACCACCGACCCGGCGGCCGCCGACGGACGTTCGGATAGGAAGACCGCCGACGGGTTGGCCACCTCGTCCAGGCCCTGGTCCTTCATTTCAAAGACACCGATCTCGTTGGTTGACCCGAAACGGTTCTTGACCGCCCGCAGCACCCGGAAGATGTGGTTGCGGTCCCCTTCGAAATACAGCACCGTGTCGACCATGTGCTCCAGAAGCTTCGGACCCGCGATGGCGCCGTCTTTGGTTACGTGCCCGACCAGGAAGACCGGTATGCCGGAACGCTTGGCCATGAGCATCAGCCGCACCGTGGCCTCCCGCACCTGGCTGACGCTGCCGGGCGCCGAGCCGAGCTCGGGACTGAACATGGTCTGAATCGAGTCGATCACCACCACTTCGGGCTTGACGGAGTAGATCATGGCCAGGACCGCGTCCACCTCCACCTCGGAAACCACCAGGATGTTGGGAGACACGCTGGCCAACCGCTTGCTCCGCAGCCGAATCTGCCGGATGGATTCCTCACCGGAGACATAGAGCACTTTGCAGCCCCGGCCGGCCAGTCCGTACAACGCCTGCAGCATTAACGTGGACTTGCCGATGCCGGGATCCCCGCCGATCAGGATCAGTGAGCCGGCCACGATTCCCCCGCCGAGCACCCGGTCAAATTCCTGAATGGCCGTGAGCAGGCGTTTTTCGTTTTCGATTTCAATGGAATCGATCGGCACCGGTGCCGCGGGAGCGACGGCGGCATCGCGTCTCACGGAGAGCGGACCGGCGGCGGCCTGGCGTTCCTCCACGAAAGAGCCCCAGCCGCCGCAATCCGGGCATTTGCCCATCCATTTGGGCGCCTGATAGCCGCAGGCCTGGCAGGTGAATATGGTTTTGGATGCCTTTTTCACAATTTCAAATTACGGGCTATTGTGGTAACATGTTGTAAAATGTAGCATGTGATGCCGCCCCCGGGCAACACCCGCGTCAGCATTCCCCTTGAACAGCGCGATCGAAGGAGTCACGCCGAATGCTCAATTCCAACCCTGCTCGCCGCCATGAGGCCGTGGGTATCCTGGTCTTTACTATGATAACCTTATGCCTTTGGGCGTCGGTTTCGGCTGCCCAGGAAAAAACCGACTATTTCGGCGCCCTGCGGCAGAGGCTCATTGCCGATGGGTTTTCTGCGGAATCGGTTTCGCAGCTGTACGGCCGACCCGAGGTGTTTGTCGAGGCCGACGGCGTCTCCCGCTTTTTCATTCACAGTGAAGCCAAATTGAACTACGATCAGTTCAGTTCGCCCGAATCTATCGAAAAGGCCCAACGCTATCTGCAGGATAACATGGCCATCCTGGGTTCGGCCGAAGCGGCCTACGGGGTCGACAAACGCGTGATCACCGCCATCTTGCTGGTGGAAAGCCGGCTGGGCACCCTGTCCGGCAACCGTTCCGCCCTGAACATCCTCTCGACGCTGGCCGCTTTGACCGATCCAGCCTTCCAGGAAATCTTTTGGCGCATCATCCCGCCGGAGCGGCGCATCACGCGCGAGCGTTTCAACGAACGGGTTCAAAAGCGTGCCGAATGGGGCTACCGCGAACTAAAGGCCCTTCTGCACTATGCGCAGCGTGAGGGGATCGATCCGACGGCCATCGTCAGCTCCTACGCCGGCGCCGTGGGCTACGCCCAGTTCATGCCGACCAACATCCTGGCCTATGCCCAGGACGGCGACCAGGACGGCCGCGTCGACCTTCTGGTTCACGCCGATGCCGTCGCCAGCATCGCCAACTACCTGAAACGCCACGGCTGGCAGCCGGGCATCAGCCGCGAGAAGCAGGAAAAAGTGATCCATGCCTACAACCCCAGTTCCTACTATGTCAATGCGATCCTCAGGGTCGCCGATCTTCTGAAAGGATGAGCATGGAGGACATCAGGGCCATCCTGATTTTTCTGGCGATCTGCGTGCCGTTTTTCATCGGCACGATCTGGGCCGTAGTGGATGTCGCTCAAAAGGACTTCGGCAGCGCCGGAGCAAAGGCCAAGTGGTGGGTGATCGCCTCGATCCCGTTCGCGGGTTTCATCGTTTACCTGCTGACCGGGTTCCGCAAGGGCAAAAAGGCCGTCTAACACGGCCTTTTTTCAAATTCCATTTGACAAGATTCGATGTATCCTGTAACAAGATCGCCCTGATTTCACTCGAAGGTCCCATCGTCTAGCGGCCTAGGACACCGGCCTCTCACGTCGGTAACACGGGTTCGAGTCCCGTTGGGACCACCAATAATAA
>CAZEKN010000060.1:0-10604 GCA_964512755.1 uncultured Desulfatibacillum sp.
TCAGAATAATCTTGCCGCCGCGGCGGTTCATGGCCACCAGGGCGCCTTCCGAGTTTTTGGCGACGTTCAGGTCGATGAATTTGACAGCCCCCTCCACGCGCGCCCGGATATCGGCCTGCTCGACACGCCGGCTGGCGGTTCCACCGATGTGAAACGTGCGCATGGTCAACTGTGTGCCGGGCTCGCCGATGGACTGCGCCGCGAGGATGCCGATCGCCTGGCCGTTTTCCACCAGCCGCCCGTGGGCGAGATCCCGGCCGTAGCATTTCGCACAGACCCCTTCCTTGGCGCGGCAGGTCAAGACCGACCGGATCTTGGCGGAGGTCAACCCCGCCTGTTCGATTTTTTCGACCACCCGCTCGTCGATGTCCTGACCCGCCTTGGCGATGACCTCGTCGGTGAATGGATCCAGGATATCTTCCAGTGCCGTTCGTCCTAAAACGCGCTCACCGAGCACCTGGATGATCTCACCCCCTTCGACCAGAGGCTCCAGTTCCACGCCGGACAGGGTCCCGCAGTCTTCTTCGGTGATGACGCAGTCCTGGGAAACATCCGCCAGGCGCCGCGTCAGATACCCGGAATTGGCGGTCTTGAGTGCGGTGTCGGCCAGACCCTTGCGCGCGCCGTGAGTGGAGATGAAGTACTGCAAAACCGACAATCCCTCGCGGAAGTTGGCATTGATGGGTGTTTCGATGATTTCCCCGGAGGGTTTGGCCATCAGCCCCCGCATACCCGCGAGCTGACGCATCTGATCCTTGCTACCGCGCGCGCCGGAGTCGGCCATCATGTAAATGGGGTTGAAGCTTTCTTCGATCACCGGCTGGCCTTGAGCGTCCAGCAACGGGCTTCCATCTTTTTGAGCCACCGGCGCCAGCTTCATGACTTCCATCATCTCGTTGGCGACGTCGTCGGTGGCCTTGGCCCAGATGTCAACGACCTTGTTGTATTTTTCGCCCTGGGTGATCAGACCTTCGACGTACTGCCGTCCGATTTCGGTGACCTGGTTCTCCGCCTTTTTCAGGATTTCCTCCTTGGCCTGCGGAATGATCATGTCGTCGATACAGATGGAGAGTCCCCCGCGCGTCGAGTAGCTGTAGCCGATGTCTTTCAGCCGGTCGGAAAGAATCACGGTCGCTTTGGGGCCCAAGCTGCGATACACATGGTCGACCAACTGCCGCAAAACTTTTTTGTCGATTACCTGGTTGACGCTGTCGAAAGGCACGGCCGGCCATTTGTTGATGACATCGAAAAGATGATAGTTGTGGTCGGCGTAAAGAATCGGGCCGATCTCGCCGACATCAAGGCTGTAAACCATATCGACATCGGCCTCATCGCAGTTGAACACGCTTTTAAATTCGTTGTACGTAAGGTTACCGATCCACCCATCGGCGCTGCGATCCGGGCTCTGCGAGAGTTCGTGCACGAGGTCGGTGAAGACGACCCCAGCGAGCAGGCGCGCACGCGCCTGCTCGGCCTCCGCTTCGGTGGCCACCGTGAGGTGGCGCAACTCCAAGATGTCGACTTTCGGGATGATCTCCCAGAGCAGCACCCGGCCAACCGTGGTGTCGTAACGTTTGCCCTGCATGCGCATCTGGATCTTACTGTGAAGCTCGACCTGGCCGGCGTCGTAAGCCGAGCGCACTTCTTCAGGATTGGCAAACGTCCGCCCCTCGCCGCGCCGTCCGGTGATGCCGCGCGTCATGTAGTAAGTGCCCAGCACGATATCTTGGCTGGGCACGATGATCGGGCTGCCGTTGGCAGGAGACAGAATATTGTTCGAGGAGAGCATGAGCACCCGGGCCTCGATCTGGGCTTCCACCGACAGGGGGACATGAACCGCCATTTGGTCTCCGTCGAAATCGGCGTTGAAGGCGGTACAGACCAACGGATGCAGCTGAATCGCTTTGCCTTCGATCAGGATCGGCTCGAAGGCCTGAATCCCCAACCGGTGCAGCGTGGGCGCCCGGTTCAGCATGACGGGGTATTCCTTGACGACCTCATCCAGAGTGTCCCAGACCTCCGGGACTTCGCGCTCCACCATTTTCTTGGCGCTCTTGACGGTGGATACCATCCCTTTCTGTTCGAGCCGGTAATACACGAAGGGCTTGAACAGCTCGAGCGCCATCTGCTTGGGCAGACCGCACTGGTGCAGACGCAGATCCGGACCGACCGTAATGACCGTTCGGCCCGAGTAGTCGACCCGTTTGCCCAGCAGGTTCTGCCGAAATCGCCCCTGCTTACCCTTGAGGGTATCGCTCAGGGATTTGAGCGGGCGCTTGTTGGTCCCGGTGATCACCCGTCCGTGGCGGCCGTTGTCGAAGAGAACGTCCACCGACTCCTGCAGCATGCGCTTTTCGTTGCGCACGATGATCTCCGGCGCTTTCAGGTCGATCAACCGGCGCAGGCGGTTGTTGCGGTTGATCACCCGGCGGTACAAATCGTTCAGGTCGGAGGTCGCGAACCGACCGCCTTCCAGCGGAACCAGCGGCCGCAAATCCGGCGGCAGGACCGGGATGACGTCCATGATCATCCAGGTCGGATCGATGCCGGAACGCCGGAAGGCGTCCACGATTTTCAACCGCTTGGCCAGCTTCTGGCGTTTGGCGAGCGATCCGGTTTCGCGGATCCCGGACCGTAGCTCGTGGTAAAGCTTCTCGAGCTCAAGATCTTCCAGCATGGATTGGACGGCTTCGGCGCCGATGCCGGCTTCGAACTTGGCCCCGTAGGTCTCCACGGCTTCCAGGTATTTCTCGTCGGTGAGCAGCTGGCCGCGCACCAGCGGCGTGTCCTTGGGATCCAGCACGATATAGCTGTCGAAGTAGAGCACCTTCTCCATGTTCTTGAGCGTCAGGTCCAGCAGATTGCCGATCTTGCTCGGCAGGCTCTTCAAGAACCAGATGTGGGAAACGGGCGTCGCCAGTTCGATGTGCGCCATGCGCTCGCGCCGCACCTTGGACTGAATGACCTCGACCCCGCATTTTTCACAGATCACCCCGCGGTGCTTCATTCGTTTGTATTTGCCGCAGTTGCATTCGTAGTCTTTCGTCGGCCCGAAAATCTTGGCGCAGAACAAGCCCTCGCGTTCCGGCTTGAAGGTGCGGTAGTTGATGGTCTCCGGCTTCTTGATCTCGCCGTGAGACCATTTGCGGATCTGCTCCGGTGATGCGAGCGCAATGCGAATCGCGCGGTATTTGCGCGGATCCGTGGGCTTGGCAAAAAAATCATACAGGGTGTCCATCTTTCACTCCTGAAGAAATATCGGGTTAACGTTCGCTCCGCCAGCCCGTCGGTTATTCGGAAGGCGTCGGCGAGTCGGCGTCTTCAAGCAGCCCCACATCCAGCCCCAACGATTGGAGCTCCTTGGTCATGACCCGGAAGGATTCGGGGATACCGGGCTCCAACACGTTCTGCCCCTTGACGATCTTCTCGTACATCCGGGTCCGGCCGGCCATGTCGTCCGATTTGACCGTCAAAAACTCCTGCAAGGCATAGGCGGCGCCGTAGGCCTCCATCGCCCAGACTTCCATTTCGCCCAGCCGCTGGCCGCCAAATTGGGCCTTGCCGCCCAGGGGCTGCTGGGTCACCAGAGAATAGGGGCCGATCGATCGGGCATGGATTTTGTCGTCGACCAGATGGTGAAGCTTCATGACATACATGGTGCCGACGGTGATCTTCTCGTCGAACGGTTCTCCCGTCCGGCCGTCGTATAGCGTCACTTGTCCAGACCGATCCTGGCCGGCATCGGCGAGCAGCTGCTTGATTTCCTCCTCTTTGGCACCGTCAAACACGGGTGTGGCCATGTGGACCCCGCGACGATAGTACAGCGCGAACTGCTGCAGTTGATCGTCATCCAGGCTGCCGATCACCTTCTTTTCGGGCGTCGCCGAGAAGATTCGCCGCATTTTCTCCCGCAACTTATTGATCTTCTGCTCGTCAAGGAGTTGCAGGATTTGATCTCCCAGTCCTTTGGCCGCCAGGCCAAGGTGGATCTCCAGAATCTGTCCGACGTTCATGCGCGACGGCACGCCCAGCGGATTAAGCACCATGTCCACCGGCCGGCCGTCCTCGAAGTAGGGCAGGTCCTCGATGGGCAGGATGCGCGACACGACCCCTTTGTTGCCATGGCGGCCGGCCATTTTGTCTCCGACGGACAGTTTGCGCTTCATCGCCACATAAACTTTGACCATCTTGATCACGCCCGGCGGCAATTCGTCGCCGCGCTCAAAGCGGCTGACCTGCTGCTCGAACGCCAATCGGCACAGTTCGAGCTGGTCGCGATAGCGCTCCAGAATGTCATGGACCACCTGGGTCATCTGGGGGTCTTTTAATACGATACCCTCCAGGGCCGCCACCGGTATCTTTTCCAGAAGTTTGGCGTCGAGCTTGACCCCGCTGTTCGCGTAGATTTTTTTGCCCTTCTTGATCGGCGTCTGGGCTTTCTGGCCGTTGATCAAGTCCACCAGCTGGCCGCGGACCACATCCTCAATGACCATCAGCTCGTCGTCGCGATCCTTTTCAAGGCTGGCGATTTCCTCATCTTCGATCAGCCGCGTCCGATCGTCTTTTTCGACGCCGCGCCGTGAAAACACCTTGGCGTCTATGACGATGCCCTGAATTCCCGGCGGCACCCGCAACGAGGTATCCTTAACGTCCCCGGCCTTTTCGCCGAAAATGGCCCGCAGCAGCTTTTCCTCCGGCGAGAGCTGGCTTTCGCCCTTTGGCGTGATCTTGCCCACCAGAATGTCGCTGGGCTTGACTTCAGCTCCCAGGCGAATGATGCCGCTGTCATCGAGATTTTTAAGCGCTTCGTCCCCGACGTTGGGAATGTCCCGGGTGATCTCCTCCTTGCCCAGCTTGGTGTCGCGCGCCACCACTTCGAATTCCTCGATGTGCACCGACGTATAGACGCCGTCGCGCACCAGGCGCTCGCTCACCAGAATGGAATCTTCGAAGTTGTACCCACCCCAGGGCATGAAGGCCACCATCACGTTCTTGCCGAGCGCCAGTTCGCCCTGGTCGGTGGCCGGCCCGTCAGCGATGATCTCGCCCGCCGCAACGCGCTGACCCTTGTATACGATGGGTCGGTGGTTAAAACAGGTGTTCTGGTTGGATCGCACGAATTTGGACAGGTTGAAGATGGTCACATTCTTTTCGTTGGGATCTCCGGTCGGGTCATGCTTGAGCACGATGCGCGAAGCATCCACGTCGACCACCTCGGCGTCCCGCGGCGCGACGATCGTAACCCCCGAGTCTTTGGCGACCACGCCCTCGATGCCGGTGCCAACGAGCGGCGCTTCGTTCATCAGCAGCGGCACGGCTTGGCGCTGCATGTTGGATCCCATCAGCGCCCGGTTGGCGTCGTCGTTTTCCAGAAACGGGATCAGCGAGGCCGAGACGCTCACCAGTTGGTTGGGCGAAATGTCCATGAGCTCGATTTCTTCGCGGTTGACCATCATGAACTCGCCCGCGACCCGCGAGGTGACCAGCGGGTTGATGAACTGGTTTTTTTCGTTGACCGGCGCGTTGGCCTGAGCGATCGGCAGGGCTTTTTCTTCGAACGCGTCCAGGAACTTGACTGCTTCGGAGACCCTCCCGGCTTCGACCACGCGGTAGGGGGTTTCGATGAAGCCGTAGTCGTTCACCCGAGCGTATGTGCTGAGCGACACGATCAGCCCGATGTTGGGCCCTTCCGGGGTTTCGATCGGACAGATGCGGCCGTAGTGTGACGGATGCACGTCGCGGACCTCGAAGCCAGCGCGTTCACGGGTCAGGCCGCCCGGCCCCAAGGCGCTCAAGCGGCGCTTGTGGGTGGTTTCGGAGAGCGGGTTGGTCTGGTCCATGAACTGGGAGAGCTGGCTCGTGCCGAAAAATTCTTTGACGACCGCCGAAACCGGCTTGGGGTTGACCAGGTCATGGGGCATCAGGGCATCGACCTCCTGGAGGCTCATGCGCTCCTTAATCGCCCGTTCCATGCGGACCAAGCCGATGCGGTATTGATTCTCCAGGAGTTCGCCAACCGCCCGCACGCGACGGTTGCCCAAATGATCGATGTCGTCAACCACCCCCTGGGTGTCGCGCAGCTCGATCAGGGACTTGGCCGTCAGCAGAATATCTTCCTTGCGCAGAATGCTAAGGTCCGGTGCGCTGCTGACGCCCAGGCGCTGATTGATCTTCAGCCGCCCCACGCCGGAGAGGTCGTAGTAATTGCTCTTGAAGAACAGGTTGTCGATGAACTCCTGAGCCACTTCCGGCGTAGCGGGATTCCCGGGTCGCAGACGCCGGTAAATGTCGATCAGCGCCTCCTCCTTGCTGTCCACCTTGTCGAGCAACAGGGTTTTCCGAATGGAGTCGCTGCTGGACAGGCCGTCGATGAACAGCAGATCAAAATCGGCCACACCGGCGTCGGCCAAGCGCCGAATGCTCTCTTCGTCGACCGTGTCGTTGGCCCGAACGACCGGCTCACCGGTTTGAGGATGCGGAATCGTGAACGCGAAGGCGCGGGAGTAAATTTCCTCCACATTAATCGGCACGCGATCCGTGCCCAGGGCCTTGAGGCGCTTGAGGATGCGTACGTTGTACTGACGCCCTTTCTTGACCAGAATCTCGCCGGTCTCGCTGTCCTTGATGTCGCGGCTCGCCCGCTGGCCTTTCAGCAACTCCTCGTCAAAGGCCTTGAAGTAGCGTTTGCCATCCGTGACCACCCGCTCGGTTTTGTAGAAATAAGCCAGCAGGTCTTCAGCGGTGTACCCGAACGCCTTGAACAGCGTCGTGACCGGGAACTTGCGGCGCCGGTCGATGCGGATGTAAACGATATCCTTGGGGTCGATTTCCATGTCGATCCAAGACCCGCGAACCGGAATGATACGGGCACTGTAAATGATCTTGCCGCTGGAGTGGGTCTTGCCCTTGTCGTGATCGAAAAAGACGCCCGACGACCGATGCAGCTGACTGACCACCACGCGTTCAGTGCCGTTGATGATGAAGGTCCCCTTGGCCGTCATCAAGGGGATGGTGCCGAAATAGATCTCCTGCTCTTTGATATCGCGGATATTCGAGGCGCCGGATTCGGAATCGACGTCATAGACCACCAGCCGCACGGTGATGCGCACCGAAATTTCATACGTCATCCCGCGATGAATGCATTCCTCGATGGTGTGTTTGATCTCACCGAATCGATAGGACACGAACTCGAGGGAGGCGCTGCCGGTGAAATCCTTGATGGGGAATACGGATTTGAAGACGGCCTGCAGACCGGTCTCCTCGCGTTTTTCATGAGGGATGTCGATCTGCAGAAAGCGGGCGAAGGAATCGCGCTGCATCCCGATCAGATCGGGAATGTCGACAATCTGATCAATCTTTCCAAAGCTTTTGCGAATACGCTTGCTTGCCATAAGTCTTTCGGACATAGCAACTCCGCAATCTGGTTGAGGTTAGAACACCCGAGTCAGATGATGGACAGACGTTGGACAGGACGATGGTCTTCGTGGTCTGCTGCGGCCGGAAAGAAACCGGGGGAGGGTGAACTCCATTCAATCGGGCAGCAGACCACGGTTTCGGTCAACTGGCTATTTGATCTCCACGGTGGCGCCGGCGGCCTCCAACTGCGCCTTAATTTTTTCGGCGTCAGCCTTCGGAATGCCCTCCTTGACCGGTTTGGGCGGGCTTTCCACCAGGTCCTTGGCTTCTTTCAGCCCCAGGCCGGTGATGGCGCGAACTTCCTTAATCACGTTGATCTTCTTTTCGCCGTGGGCCGTCAGGATCACGTCGAACTCGGTTTTCTCTTCGACCGGTGCGGCGGCGACCGCCCCACCGGCCAGACCGGCTGCCATCATCGCCACAGGAGCCGCCGCCGAAAC
Source organism: uncultured Desulfatibacillum sp. (assembly GCA_964512755.1). Lineage (GTDB taxonomy): Bacteria > Desulfobacterota > Desulfobacteria > Desulfobacterales > SpSt-501 > SpSt-501. The sequence continues at coordinate 7,857 of CAZEKN010000060.1, forward strand.
GCCGAATTTTTCTTCCAGTTCCTTAACCAACTGCGAGAGATCCAACACGGACATGTTGGAAATGAACTCAATCACATCTTCTTTGGTCACATTCGCCATTTTGAAGTACCTCCGGTTGTTTCGTATCTTCGAGTTGAGAATGGTATCGTATCAAAATTGAGTTGCACGGATGCTCCCCTCGCCGCGCCCCTACGCAGCGGGCTGAGCTTCTGCGGCTTGCCGCTTGTCTTTGAGCGCCGATAGGACGTTCACCAGTGCACGCGGCACTCCGGCCAGAACCCTCACGGCGGAGGTTGGAACGCCGACCATCACGGAAAGCAGTTGTCCGAGCAGCACTTCACGCGATGGGAGGGCCGCCAGGGCCTTCACCCCGTTCGCGTCGAGGAGTTGGCCGTTGAGCACCGCCGCCTTGATTTCCAGTTTCTTGCTGTCGTCGGCAAATTTGGTCAGGATCTTGGCGGGGGCTACCGGGTCGTTGTAGCTGATGGCCACGGCTCCGGGGCCTTTAAAGTGGTTCGCCAATACGGCAATCGGCGTGTCCTGGGAGGCCCTCGCCATCAGGGTGTTTTTAACCACTTTGTACTCGATACCCGCTTCCTTGAGCTTGCGACGCAGATCGCTGACCGAGGCCACGTCGAGCCCTTTGAAATCGGTCAATATGACCAACTGGGATTTCTTGAAGCGGCCGTGCAGGTCTTCTGCAATTTGTTTCTTTTCTTCAAGCTTCACGTCTGATTCTCACCTCCTTCGGATGTCTGCAAAACCGGAGGCCGATGGCTAAGGCCTATGGGGCACTGTCGGGCGTCCGGATCGGCTCGCCCGAGGTATCCCTCTGTCTCGGTAGGCCGGCATGCGCCGATTAACCGCCCTAGCGTACCTACGGTCTTTGACAGATTGATAAGTTACTTATTTAGCATCTTCTTTAACCAAACTTGTATCGATCTTAACGCCGGGGCCCATCGTCGTGGAAACCGCAATCCCTCTGAGATAGGTGCCCTTGCTGCTCGATGGCTTCATTTTCAGGATGGTTTCCAGGAAAGCAGTGACGTTCTGAACCAGTTTCTCAACGCCAAAAGACACCTTGCCCATGGGCGCGTGCACGATCCCGGCCTTTTCAACGCGGAATTCGATTTTACCGGCCTTGAGCTCCTTCACGGCCTTGGTTACGTCGAAGGTGACCGTCCCGGCCTTGGCATTGGGCATGAGCCCCCGCGGCCCTAATATCTTGCCGATCTTGCCCACGGATCCCATCATGTCGGGCGTAGCCACGACTTTATCGAAATCGAACCAGCCGCCCTTGATCTTTTCCACAAGATCATCGCTGCCGACATAATCGGCACCGGCATCCTGTGCTTCTTTTTCCTTTTCGCCCTTGGTGACGACCAAGACCCGCACCGATTTTCCGATGCCGTTCGGAAGCACGACGCTTCCCCGGACCATCTGATCGGCGTGTCGGGGGTCCACCCCCAACCGCACGGCGACATCCAAGGTTTCATCAAATTTGGCAAAGGAAGATTCCACCGCGATTTTGACCGCTTCGGCCACTCCCACGCCGGAGGGGCTGGTGTTCTTCTTCCTGGCTTCGACGTATTTTTTACCCCGCTTTGCCATCTTCGCTTCGCTCTCCTTAATATAGTCTGCCAACGGTCGCACCTCCCGGAACAGCTCCTGAGCCGCCGGGTGATGGATGTCAGCCGCCTATCCGATTTCGATCCCCATGCTGCGGGCCGTGCCCTCGACGATGCGGCAGGCGGCTTCCAGATCGTAGGCGTTCAGGTCCACCATTTTCTGTTTGGCGATATCCTCCAGTTGCTGGCGACTGATCTTGCCGACTTTTTCGCGTTTGGGGTCTTTAGCGCCCTTGGCGATCTTGGCGGCCTTTTTGATCAAAACAGCAGCGGGCGGAGTCTTGGTGACAAAGGTAAATGAACGATCCTGATAGATCGTTATCACGACCGGGATGATCATGCCGGCGTCGTTGGCCGTACGGGCATTGAACGCTTTGCAGAAATCCATAATGTTCACGCCGTGCTGGCCGAGAGCCGGGCCGATGGGCGGAGATGGATTGGCTTTTCCAGCCTCCACCTGCAGTTTGACAAATGCCATCACTTTTTTTGCCATGTGTCTCTTCTTCTCCTGAACGCGTTGGGTCTGGCTGGCGCCGGAAGTACGCAAGCCTTGCTGCAGTCTCGCACCGGAGCCAGCCCGTTTGACGGGCAGTCGCTCTTATAGCTTTTGCACTTGGACGAAATCCAACTCCACCGGGGTGGCGCGGCCGAAGATGCTCACCAGCACCTTGATTTTGCCCTTTTCGTGATTGACTTCCTCCACGGTGCCGTTGAAATTGTTGAACGGGCCGTCAATCACCCGGATGTCGTCCCCGACCTCAAAGAAATACTTCGGCTGCGGCTGTCGCTTGCCCGCTTCCATCCGTTTGATGATCTGTTCGGCATCGGCATCTGATAACGGAGCGGGCCGTTGACGGCCTCCCAGGAATCCGGTGACCTTGGCAGTGCTGTTTACAATATGCCAAGTCTCATCATCCAGTTCCATTCGCACAAGAATATACCCGGGGTAAAATTTACGCGAAGAAGTCTTGCGCTTGCCCTTGACCAGTTCGACGACTTCTTCGGTCGGAACAATGATCTCCCCGAACTTTTCGGCTTGAGGCGACACCGCCACACGCTCCTGAAGCGAGGCCTTGACCTTGTTCTCAAACCCCGAGTAGACGTGGACCACATACCATCT
>CAZEKN010000061.1:0-6265 GCA_964512755.1 uncultured Desulfatibacillum sp.
GCGGCCGGGAGGCCAGCATCTCCAGCCGTGCCAGGAAGTCCCTTGCAGCCCTGAGTTCCGAAACCGCACCCGCGCACGTCGTCTGCTCCAGCGCCGATCGTTGGATCCTGCGCAAGGAGTGAAATTTCTCGGCAAGCAGCCCGACCACCTCCGGGCTGGAGGTGACGAAGACCGGGCCGCCGTACGGCCGATGCAGAAAGAGTCGGGCCCAGGCTCTGACTCGCTGCCCCAGAAGCGAATCCCTTTCCGCCGCACGCAGACCGCCCGGAAGCGCGACGGACTCCAGATGCGGCCGGGCATCCTCGCCGGCGAGCGCATCGAACAGCTCGGCCTGGACGCGCTCGCAGCGCTGCAGCGCGGCGCTCACCTCGCAGCTCTGTTGGTCGGCCTCGTGGGCCAGCTGCAGGAATGCCGCGGAGCGCAAGAACGGCTCCGGCTCCGGCGGCGGTGCGCCCGACCCCGGCTGGCGCCGGATTTCGGAGGCGATCCGGGCCGCGGTTCCGTCCACCGTCAGCGGGTCCGAGCCGGGCCGGTTGGATAAAAATACCGACAGCAGGCCGGCGCCGCCCTGCTGCAATCGACCCCAGCGCTCGAACTCCTGAAGGACCCGGTGCAACGGCTCCTCGTCCTCCGGTGCGAGGGACACGATCTCCAGGAAACCGCTCTCGGCCAGCTCCCGCATGTCCGACGACAGTCGGGCGGCAACAGGCTGATAGCCAGCCACGGCCGTGAAGACCGACCGGATGGCGGCCGCGGCCTCAGGCGGCATGTAGGTATGGGGAAAATAAATCGGCTTTGTCATAATTTGTGGTCCTGCACGCGGATGCCGCGTGCCAGCAGTTCGTCCCGAAGGCGGTCCGCCCGCACCCAATTGCGCTCGGCCCGCGCCCGCTCGCGCGCCTCGATCAGGTCGCGGGTCCCGGCGGGCACATCTCCGGCGGCGCTGAAATCGAAGATGGCCATGACGGCATCAAGGTCGCGCAGCAGCGCAAGCAGACGCCCGGCGCCCCGGGCGTCCATGCGGCCGTCGGCCACCCGGGCGTTGATGCGCTTCACTCCCTGGAAAAGGGCCGCCAGGGCCGCCGGCAGGTTCAAGTCGTCGTCGAAGGCCCGCCGGACTCCCTGGCGCAGATCGTACATCAGCTGGTCCAGATCCGCGCTGGAGCTGCCGTCGTGGATCTGCAGAAGCGATTGCACGCAGCGGTCCAGCCGCTGCAGCGATCGGCGGGCGTCCGCCAGACGCCCCGCCGAATAGGCCAGGGGCTTGCGGTAATGCACCGAAAGCAGCCAGTAGCGGATCTCGCGGCCCGACATCCCCTGCTCCGCCAGTTCCGCCAGACTCGGCGCCGTCCCGGTCACCCGCTCGGCATGGACCCAGCAGCGCGCCAGCGGCTTTCCGGAGAGCGCCTGGGCGATGGCGTTCTCGTTTTCGTGGTGCGGAAAGACGAGCTCGCGGCTGCTGACGTGCAGATCGAAGCAGTCCCCCAGGTGCTTCATGGCCATGGCCGTCGTCTGGATATGCCAGGACGGCCGCACGTTGCCCCACTGGCTGCGGACAAAGGCGCCGCGCTTGAGCTCGGACAAGCGGCAGCGCCGAAAGAGCGCGAAGTCCCGCGGGTTCTGCTTTTCATAATCCGCGAGGTCGACGGTGGCGCCCACCCGCACCTTGGCGGTGTCGACGCCCGACAGCCGGCCGTAATCCGAAACCCGCGACAGGTCGAAATAGAGCGACCGCAGCTTTTCGTACGCCAGCCCCTTGTCGGCCAGCTTGCGGGCCAAGGCCGTCATGTCTTCCACGTGGTCCCGGCTGCGCGGAAAATGATCCGCGGGCCGGATGCGCAGCAGGGACAGGTCCTGCAAAAAACCGTCCAGCCGCCGCCGGGATTCGATCTCCTCGGACGATCCCTCCCCCGCGCCGCCGCCGGCCTCCTCCAGGTCCATGATGTCGACGGCCTGCTTCACGGCCAGGCCCCGCCAGCGCAGGTAGCGGCAGAGCAGGTCGGCCAGCACGAAGCGCCGCGCTTCGGAGAGCTGCAGGGGCCGCTGCAGACGCGGCCCGCAGGTGTAGACCGTCGCCCGGCCGGCCTTGATCGGCTCCCATTTCTCGCGCGAGCGGCTGAACAGATTGTAGACGTCGAGCTCGACCGCTTCCTGGGTCGCGAAGAGCGGGGTGCTGAGATAACGCTCGCCGCCGTCGGGCAGGATGACGACCAGGGTGCCTTCGGCCATCCGGCCGGCCTCCTTCACGGCAGCCGCCAGGGCCGCCCCGCTGCTCATGCCGACCAGCAGCCCCTCCTCCCGGGCCAGGCGCCGGGCGGTTTCGTAGGCTTCTTCGTCCTCGATGTTGACCTTCTCGTCGAGGCGCTGCTTCTCGAAGATCTCCGGGCAATAGGCTTCCTTGAGGTTCTTGAGGCCTTGAATGCGGTGCCCGAGGTAGGGTTCGACGCCGACGACGCGCACCTTCGGGTTGTGCTCCTTCAGTCGGCGGGAGACTCCCATCAGCGTGCCGGTGGTGCCCATGGCGGCGACCAGCACGTCGACCGCGCCGCCGGTCTGGCGCCAGATCTCCTCCGCCGTTCCGTGGTAGTGGGCCTGCCAGTTCGCGGGGTTGTTGAACTGGTCCACGGCGAAATAGCGTCCCGGGTTTTCGCGCACCAGGCGGTAGACTTCTTCGATGGCGCCGTCGGTCCCGAGGTGGCCGGGCGTGAGCAGGATCTCCGCGCCGCGCGCCTTGAGGATCCGCTGGCGTTCCACGCTGACCGATTCGGACATGGCCAGCAGCAGGCGGTAGCCCTTGACGGCGCACACCATGGCCAGGCCGATGCCCGTGTTGCCGCTCGTGGCTTCGACGACGATCTTGCCCCGGGTCAGCTCGCCGGAGCGCTCGGCGGCCTCGATCATGTAAAGCGCCGGGCGGTCCTTGATGGACCCGCCGGGGTTCACGTACTCCAGCTTCGCCAGCAGCTTCACCCGCGGGTTCGGGTTCATCCGCCGGATCTCCACCAGGGGCGTGTTGCCGATGGCGTCCAGCACGGTGGTGTTGGTCATTTTAGACACTTGGCGACTTGTCACCGCGCTGGCTTAAAAACATATCCACGGCGGCCAGAATGTCCCGACGCACCTGCGCTTCGTCCCGGCCGGCGTCGATCACCCGGAACCGTTCGGGATCCTGCCGCGCCAGGGCGAGGTAGCCCGCCCGCACCCGCTGGTGAAAGTCCATGGACTCGGCTTCGAAACGGCCCTCCCCGCTGGCGCGCACCCCCTGCTCCAGCTGGCGCCGGGCGCGCGCCAGCCCGGCTTCGGGCGCCAGATCCAGCAGCAGGGTCAGGTCGGGTTTGAGGCCCGCGAACAGCAGATCGTGCAGCCGCCCGGTCCACTCGGCGCTCAACCCCCGGGCAGCCCCTTGATACACGATCGTCGCATCGAAGAAGCGATCGCACAGCACGCTGGTCCCGTCGGCCAGGGCCGGACGGATGACGGTTTGGATATGCTCGGCCCGGTCCGCCATGTAAAGCAGCAGCTCGGTTTCCGGGGCCATGCCGGCATGCTCGGGATCGAGCACAACGGCCCGGATCCGCTTTCCGATCGCGGTGCCCCCGGGTTCGCGGGTGAGGATGGATTTGACCCCGCGCGCCGCCAGGAAGCCCGCCAGATGGACGATCTGGGTCGTCTTCCCGGCGCCTTCACCGCCTTCGAGCGTTATGAACATGGGCGTTCCGGCATCCATCAATCAGACACTCCCCTCGAATCCGTCGATCCCCCACTGCTTCAGGTCGGTGAGCGTTTCATAGTCGGTCATGTCGCACTTGATCGGCGTAATGGTGATGTACCGCTGCCGCAGGGCCGCTCCGTCGATATCCAGGTTCTCCTCGAAGACCTGCATATCCGCCCCCTGCCAATAGTACGTCCGGTTGCGGGGGTCGACGCGCCGTTCCATGGTTTCCTTGAACATGGACAGGCCGTGCCGGCTGATCCGCACTCCCGCGATCTGCGGCGACGGCAGGTTGGGCACGTTGACGTTGAGAAAGGTGCCCGGCACAAGGCCGTGCCGCCCGACCAGTTCGGAGAGGCGGCCGATGAACTCGGCCGCGGTTCGATAGTGATAGGGCTCGCCGCCGGCAATGGAGGCGGCGATGGCCGGCACGCCTCCCAGGGCGGCTTCCTTGGCGGCGGCCACCGTTCCGGAGTAGTTGATGTTGACGCCCACGTTGGCGCCGGGGTTCAGCCCGGAGACCACCAGGTCCGGCTTGCGCCCCAAGATTTCCAGGACGCCGAGCTTGATGCAGTCGGCCGGAGTGCCGTTGACGGCGTAGCCCGATCCGCAGCCGTTCAGGGAGATCCGGTCGGCGCGCAGCGGCTGGTGCAGGGTGATCCCGTGGCTGACGGCGGTCCGCTCCCGGTCCGGTGCGACGACCGTGACCGCGTGCCCCCGCTGCAGCACGCCGTACAGCGCCCACAGGCCTTCGCAGTGAATCCCGTCGTCGTTCGTCAGCAGGATGTCCATCTGGATAACGAGCAATTCCTTGACATTTCAGGCCAGGTTGGTTTTATAGCTTAAATTTTGGCGGGCTTCAAGCGTCGGCCGGCGAGGCTTTGGTCGGCCCTCTGCGCCCGCCCGCACGACACCCCTCAAACCCCGAACGGAGGCACCGCCCCGCATGAACCCAGCCGCCCTCCACCACCGGACCGGCATCCCTCCGTGGCTGCGGACGGCATTGGGCGGCGTGCTTTTCTTCTTGGCGGGCCTCCTGTTTTCATTGCCGGCCCGGGCGGCCGAAACCTCGCTCGCCGGTTCGCACCTGGCTCCTCTCGACGCCAGTGTGCCGTGGAACATCGAGGCCGACCGGCTCCGCTACGACCAGGCCACCGACGAGTACATCGCCGAGGGCGACGCGGTGATCAGCAAGCAGGATCGGACGATTACGGCCGACACCATTCGCTACAGCGCGCAGACCGCCATGGCCTATGCCGAGGGCAACGTCATGCTGACGGCCGGCGCGGATGTCATGACCGGATCCTATCTGGAGTTCGATCTCGAAAGCGAGAAAGGTTATCTGGACGACGGGATGATCTTCATCCGGGAGAACAACTACCACATCCAGGGCAACCGGATCCAAAAGGTCGGCCCGGATCTCTACCGGCTCGACCGGGGCACGGTCACCACCTGCGACGGTTATCCGCCGGATTGGAAGTTTCGCGGCAGCGACATCCAGGTCCACGAGGACGGCTCCGGCACGGCATGGAACGCGGTGGCCTACGTGCGCGACATACCCGTCGGCTATTACCCCTTCGTGTCCTTCCCGGCCCGGAACAAACGCCAGACCGGCTTGCTCTTCCCGGAAATCGGCTACAGCGAGCGCAGGGGGGTCAGTTTCAATCAGCCGTTCTACTGGGTCATCGACGACCAGTCCGATGCCACCTTCTACCTGCATTACATGAGCGAGCGGGGGCTGAAGCCGGGTCTTGAATACCGGTATTACCTCAACCGCGAAGCCAAGGGCGCGCTCATGTTCGATTTCCTGCACGACGATCAGGTCGATGACGGTCAGGGCAGTTCGAGCGATGACTGGGGTTACGACGACGGCGGCGGCGTTTTTTTTAGGCCCAACCGCGACCGCTACTGGTTCCGGATGAGCCATTCCAACCCGCTGCCCGCCGGCTTCAAGGGCCTGATGGAACTGGATATCGTCAGCGACCAGGACTACCTGCGCGATTTCAGGAAAGGCTACATGGGCTTCGAGGAGACCGATCTTTTTTTCAAGAAGTTCATGAACCGGACCCTGGACGACTTCGACGACCCCGTGCGGGTGAGCCGCCTCCAGGTGACCCGCATATGGTCGCGGGCTTACCTGAGCGCGGGACCCCAATTTTACGACGACATCCGCAAGGGGCAGAATTGGAAGGAGACAACCCAGCGCCTGCCGGTCGTGCGATTCAATGCCCCCAAGCAAAAGGTATTCGACAGCGCGTTCTTCTACAACCTGAACTCGGAATACGACAACTTCTGGCGCGATCGAGGGCTCGGCATCCACCGCACCGACCTCTGGCCGCGCCTTTACCACCCTTACAGTTTTCGGCCTTATTTCACTCTGGAGCCTTCCGTCGGACTGCGCCAGACGATGTGGGACCAGTACAAGACCGACGAGGCCGATGCCTGGTCGGACGACACGTACCTGCACCGGGAGGTCTATGATGCCCGGGTGGGACTTTCCACCGAAGTCTACAATGTCTACGCGACCGAGCGCGAGGGGTTCGACAAAGTCAA
>CAZEKN010000061.1:6365-10590 GCA_964512755.1 uncultured Desulfatibacillum sp.
CCACCGAAGTCTACAATGTCTACGCGACCGAGCGCGAGGGGTTCGACAAAGTCAAACATTCGGTCAAACCGGAACTCGCGTTCACCTATGTTCCGGAGGTGGACCAGGACAACCTCCCCAACGTCGACGCGCGCGACCGGCTCGAAAAGCGCACCCGAATCAGTTATGCGGTGACGAACACCCTGACCTCCAAAGCCCTCAAGGTGGCCGAAGCCGAGCCGGCCGCCTCCCCGGAAGCGAACGACAGCGGGATCATCCTTTCCCCCGGCGAATACGACTACCACGACTTCCTGCGCTTCAAGATCGGCCAATATTATGACATTTCCCGGAATGTCTACAACCGGCCCGCAAGCGAAGTTCACCCGTTCTCAAGCCTCGACGGCAAGCTGACCTTTTCACCGTCGGCCGTCATCAGCCTGGACAGCGAGGCCAAATACGATTTCTATGACGACCGATTCGACCTCTTCAATGCGTGGGTGACGCTGGCCCCGAGCAAGAGGAACCGTCTGACGGTGCAGTACCGCTACAACAACAATACCGACAACCCGCTGGTCGATGAATACGAAACCGGCGGATTCGTCGAACAGGAAAAAGAAGAGAATGAAACGGCGGTCCAAACGCTCCTCACCAAGTTTCGCCTGGGGCTGACGGAGCGCGTCACGCTCTTCGGTTCCTACGAGCACGATTTCATCTACGACCGCGCGGACAGCTATTCCATCGGGTTCGTTTATGAAAGCCAATGCTGGGCCGTCGAGACCCTCTTCGGATTGGAGGAACGGGACATCGGAGTCGGCCTGCGGATCCGGTTGCTCGGGATGGGAGATTTCGGGTTCTGATTTTTTTCGGGCCGGACGGCCCGAAATAATAAACTGAAAACTGAATCGGGTTCGCTTTTTCGGCAGGAGAGCGGATAACATGGAAGATCGACGGTTGATGAGGCAATGGTACGTGCTGCACACCCGCAGCCGCCACGAAAGCGTCGTTAGCGACGGGCTATCGAAAAAATCCATGGAAGTCTTCCTGCCTAAAATCAGAGTGCGCAGCACGCGCCGAGACCGCCGGGTCATGATCCACGTTCCCCTGTTTCCGGGCTACGTCTTCCTCAAGACCGATCTGCATCCGCATACGCACCTGGAGATCGTTAAGACCGCCGGCGTGGTGCGCCTCATCGGCACCCATCAGGGTCCGGTCCCGGTGCCCGAGGACACCATCGCATCCCTGAAGATTATGGTCACCTCGGAGCTGCCGATCGTCACCGGCAACCGGCTGCAACCCGGCGACCGGGTCGTGGTGGTGAACGGTCCGCTCACGGGAGTCATCGGGACCTTTGTCCGCTACCGCAACCAGGGCCGGGTCGTCGTCCATATCGAGGCCTTGGGGCAGTTCGCCGGCGTCGAGGTTCAGGACACGGATATCGAGATCCTGCCAGCCATTCACGCATAACTGCTTGACATTTTATCAAGTTCAGTAATATAGACTTTATTCAAGCGTCCGCTCTATGGCCACTCCGAAGGAGGATGTATGAACAAGTTGGAGTTGATTTCCGCACTGAAGACCGAAGCAAACATTTCCAAGGCTGAGGCTGCGCGAGTGGTCCAGATCTTTTTCGATCACATGGCCGAGGCCATGGCGCGCGGGGAACGAGTGGAAATCAGGGGCTTATGCAGCTTTTTTGTGAAAGAATACAAGAGCTACACCGGCAGGAATCCGAAAACCGGTGAAAAGGTGAGCATCCGGCCCAAGAAACTTCCGTTCTTCAAATCCGGAAAAGAGCTCAAGGAACGCGTGGACTATTAAATTCGTGCCGGGGTTCGACGCGATCATTGATCAGGAACGATCCATCCGAGTCCTCACATCCCTCCTGACCAGCCGGTCCATTCCTCACGCCCTTTTATTCACCGGGATAGACGGCGTCGGCAAACGGACGGCCGCAACCGCTTTTGCCATGGCGTGCAACTGCACGGGGGCGCGTGCGGAGGAGCGGGGCGAAGCCTGCGGCGAATGCACGGCCTGCCGCAAGATCGCAGCCGACCGGCATCCGGATGTGCTGCGGGTGTCGCCTTCCGGCCTCCAGATCAAAATCGACCAGATCCGACGCCTCTGCCAGTCGCTGGCCATGAAACCCTACGAGGCGCGGATGCGGGTGGCGATCGTGGCGGAGGCCCACCGGATGAATCCGGCCGCCGGCAACGCGTTGTTGAAAATGTTGGAGGAGCCCCCCGACCGGACGGTATTGATTCTGACGGCACCGCAGACCGCCGACCTGCTGCCGACCATCGTCTCGCGCTGCCAGCATATTCGGTTCAAGCCGATTGCCCGGCGCCACCTGGCCGCCATGCTCGCGGCAGCCTACGGGTTTTCACCCGAAGAGGCCCGGCTGACGGCGACGCTCGCCAACGGCAGCGTGACCCGGGCCCTGGCGCTGCAGCGCCGCGGCTGGGTCCAACGACGAAAATGGATCCTCTCCGAAATGGCCGGGCTGGCCGAGCGCCCGACAACCGCCCTATTGGCCCTGGCGGAAAAATCGTCCCAGGCCAAAGAGGATATTCCGGAGATGCTGGAGCTGATGGCCACCTGGGTGCGGGACGTGGCCGTGGCCCGTTGCTGCCCCGACCGCATCATCCACCAGGATTGGGGGGGGGCGATTCTGGACGCATCGCGGCGCAGCGACCTGGATGACCTGATCCGGGCCGGGCGGGCGATCGAGGATGCGCGGCGGCGGATCCGGGCCAACTCGAATCCGAGGCTCACCCTGGAAATGCTGTGGCTGAGCCTGGCGGCGGCCGCCGGCCGGGCCAGGGCCGCGGGGTAAACGCAGGCTGGGTTTCGGGGAGCTTCAATTTGTTTCGAATTTCGTCTGTTGGATTTCGAATGGGACTATTTTTTCCCAGTCAAAAGGGCATGTTATGACGATTAAGATCGTAGGGGTCCGATTCAAGCCCGCCGGCAAAGTCTATGACTTCGATGGCGGTGCGTTTGTGCTGGCGCCCGGCGATGAGGTCATTGTCGAAACCGAGCAGGGACTGAGCTTCGGGACCGTCGCGGTGCCCCCGAGAATGGTAGAAGAGCCGCCGCCCGGCCCGGCGTTGAAGAAGATCTATCGCCTGGCCACCGCGAAGGATATCGAGCACCTCAAGAAAAAGTCGGAAGACGAAAAAGCGGCCCATGCGTTCTGCCGCAAATGCATCAAGGAACTGGGCCTGCAGATGAACCTCTTTGCGGTCGAGAAATCGTTCGACGGCAGCAAGGCCACTTTTTTTTTCACCGCAGACGGCCGGGTCGACTTCCGGCAGCTTCTGAAAATGCTGGTCAGGGAACTGGGCGTGCGCATCGATATGCGCCAGGTCGGCATCCGCAACCAGGCCAAGATGTGCGGCGGCATCGGCCGCTGCGGCCGGGAGCTGTGCTGCGCCTCCTACCTGGAGAAGTTCGAGCCGGTGTCCATCCGCATGGCCAAGGAGCAGAGCCTGTCCCTGAATCCGACCAAGATATCGGGCCAGTGCGGCCGGCTGATGTGCTGTCTGGTCTATGAGTACGACACTTACATGAGCCTCAAACGAAGTCTGCCCAGGATCGGCTCCATCGTCAAAACCCCCAGCGGCGACGGCAAAGTGGTTCGCCAAAACGCCGTGTGCCAGCGGCTGACGGTGCGCCTGGAGGACGGTTCCGAAATCGAAACGCCCGTCGCCAGCATCCAGCAACCGACAGGACAATCATTATGACCTTTTACATCACCACTCCCATTTATTATGTGAACGCCCGGCCGCACCTCGGCCACGCCTATACGACCCTCGTGGCCGATGTGGTCCGCCGCTTCCATCAGATGCAATCGGAGGAGGTTTTCTTCCTGACCGGCACCGATGAACACGGCGACAAGGTGGTCCGCGCCGCGCAAAAAGAGGGCCTGGATCCGAGGGCGTATGCCGATCGGATCAGCCAGCTCTTCCGCGACCTATGGCCGAACATAAACGTGCAGCCCGATCATTTCATCCGCACCACCGATCCGGACCATATGGAAGTGGTTCGCCGGGTGCTGCAGACGATCTACGATTCCGGGGATATCTACTTCAGCGAATACGAGGGGCTTTACTGCTTCGGCTGCGAACGCTTCTACACCGAACGCGAGCTCGTGGATGGCAAATGCCCGGACCACCAGAGCGTACCCGAAACCATCCGCGAGGCGAACTATTTTTTCCGCATGAGCCGCTACCAGGACTGGCTGATC
>CAZEKN010000062.1:0-10564 GCA_964512755.1 uncultured Desulfatibacillum sp.
TTGAGCCAGCGGCAGTGTCGTTGGTGCCTTCAAGCGCGCTGCATGCTGGATTTTCGGTCGGCGAGATGGCCGGCATCGACTCGACCCACTGACAGCAAGCTGAGGTTAGATCCTCCGGCACCAGCGTTTCAGCCGACGGTTCGGCTGGTTTCGTTTCGTTGTCCGGATCGATGCATCCAAGCGAGTCGGCTTCCGGGGCCGCTTCGCCGTCGTTCAAGATAACGGAGGCCGACTCTTCCGGCGAGGAAACCGAAGACGCCGCGTCTCCCTTGTCTTTTTCAGCAGCCGCCCGCAGTGCCGTTTTAAAGCATGCCGTCCCTGCATTCTCCGCATCACCGGCCCGGGACATGGCCTTGCTGTTGACCGGAGCTTCGAACCCCGCAGACTTGCCTGCGGCAGCCTGCGGCAATCCCAGGTTCAATGCAGCCTCAAACCCCATATCGACTGAAGTCATCGTTGACCGTTATCCCCTTTAGATCGTATTCCAGACCGTATGGCGTCCCGGATGGTCTTTCGATTAGCAGGGAGCATGCCATTCTTGATGCTTTCGCCCGCTTTTTTTCAGGCGCCGGCGATTGCTTTGAAAGTGCTTGAAAAAAAGGCGGTTAGCATATCTCTGTGTTTTGGATTTTTTGAAGCAGCAGCCGGCGGGACGCTGCCGGCTGCTGCTTCAAAAAAAATGCGGGCAAGATTTTCCGCGCGGTGGCAAAGTTTTCCGGCATCGCATGCTCCGCTGTGCAGTATCGATGAATCAGAGGAAGGCATTCAGTTGGATCGTGCAGATGGATAATTCCGTGCGGCGACTTCGTCGATGAATTTGCGCTCGGCCTCAGCCAACGCCCGACGGTGACTCTCCTGATCTTTTTCCTTAAGCCTCTCAAGGATCTTTCTTTTTTTGACCGCCTCGATCAGGGCCTGACGTTTTTGGCCGGCCTTGCGTTCGGCGCTCGCAACGCGCCTCTGTTGAGCGTCGATGTCGCGCTCCAGCCGCTGCAGATAAGCTTGAAACAGGAGCATGTCCGGCCCACGAAAACCCTGGTGCTGTTTGCGGCGCTGTTCCTGCAGACATTGCCGCCGACTTTTCTTCTTTTCTTTCAGGACGGATTGTTCATCCGCGAGCGCGCGCCGCGCCTCGGAAAGCTCCTTCTGGAGACACTCCTCGGCGTGCCGGCGGGCGTTCAGCAATGTTTGGAAGCGGAAATGGAACACGGCGGTGTTGGAAATCGTAAGGAGTTGTCGGGTCGCTTGCTTCTGAAATCTGGATTATGAAATGGCGGCCGTATCATTTTCAACCGCGCCACGGCGGGCAGTATTAAGAAAACGCCCCCGGTGCGAATGTCACGCCGGTGTTCCGAACAACGCCTCCAGCTGCGCAACCGCCGCAGTTAAAGGCACCGCCTCGCTGATGTCCTGCTGCAAGTAGGCATTTATTCGGTCGATCATCTTGATGGCGGTGTCGATCTTCGGATTGCTCCCGGCCACATAGGCGCCGATATTGATGAGGTCTTCGGCCTTGCGGAATGTTGCCAAGGCCTCCTTGAAGCGGCCGGCATTGCGCCGTTGCGGAGGCTCCACCACATCATCCATGACGCGACTGATGCTGCGCAGCACATCAATCGCCGGATAATGGTTCTGCATGGCCAATTCGCGGGTGAGAACGACATGGCCGTCGAGGATTGAGCGCGCCGCATCGGCGATCGGCTCGTTCGTGTCGTCGCCTTCCACCAGCACCGTGTACAGTCCGGTAATCGAGCCGGGACCGTTGGCGGTCCCTGCACGCTCGAGCAGTTTCGGCAGCAGTGTAAAGGTCGACGGCGGATAGCCTTTGGTCGTCGGCGGCTCGCCGAGCGCCAGCCCGATTTCCCGTTGGGCCATGGCAAAGCGGGTCACCGAGTCCATCATCAGGTTGACACGGAGACCCTGGTCGCGAAAATATTCGGCGATGGCCGTGGCCAGGAACGCCCCCCGGGTGCGAATCAGCGGCAACCGGTCGGATGTGGCCACGACCACCACCGAGCGTTGAAGCCCTTCGCGGCCCAAATCCTTCTCGATGAAGTCGTTGACCTCCCGGCCGCGCTCGCCGATCAGCGCGATGACATTCACATCCGCCACGGTGTGGCGGGCGATCATGCCGAGCAGTACGCTTTTTCCGACACCGGATCCCGCAAAAAGACCGATCCGCTGGCCGCAACCCACGGTCAGCAGACCGTTGATGGCGCGGATGCCCAGGTCGAGCGGTTCATGAATCCGGCGCCGCTGCAGCGGATTGATGCCCGTCGCGTAAAGCGGGTAGTCCTCGACAATTTCCAGCGGCCCGAGTCCATCCATCGGGAGTCCCAAGCCGTCGATCACACGGCCGAGCAATCCGGAGCCGACGCCCACTGCCGCCCGCTGCTGGCGGGCTACGACTCGGCACCCCGGAGAAATGCCGCGGATCTCTTCGAGCGGCATCAACAGCACCCGCTGGTTGCGGAATCCCAGAACCTCGGCGGCCAGCGGCCGCTCGTTATCTCCGGTGTAAATGTCGCACACCGCCCCCAGCCGGCAAGCCGGGCCATTGGTTTCCACCACCAGCCCGACCAACTGGACGACCTTCCCCTGGACCGGGGTGGGATTGAGCGTTTCCAGACAGCGGGCGTATTTGTCCAGGCGGATGGCTGTGTTCATCCGTGCGCTCCGGGATCCTCCGCTTCCAGGCGCCCAACCGCCTGGAAGGCTTCTTCAACGACACGCAATCGCTGCTCGAGCCGCACATCCATGTCGCCGGCCTCGCTTTCGATAAAACAACCGCCGACGCTGAGACTGGCATCGGCCTCGAACCGCACCCGCCCAGGGTCAGTCAGACCGTTCAGTACCTGCGAGGACAAATCGGACAGCCGCTCCAAATCGGCCGGATTCAACCGAATGGTGAGGGCGCCGGCATGCTCGAGGTGCCCGATGGCCTCATGCAGCAGGTGGGCTACGGTGTCCGGACGAACGGCCACTTCCCGGCCGACGACCTTGCGCGCGACCGCGAGCGCCAGTTCAACCAATTGCGTCTCGAGGTTCCGGCTTTCGCGTCGGCGAAGGGATTCCAGTTCCGCCAGCATCTGCCGCAGGCTCAGCAGAACCGGCTCGAGCTGCTTCAAGGCGGCGTCCCGACCATCGCGCTCCCCTTGCTCGTAGCCTTTTTTTTCGCCATCGGAAAACCCCCGGCAAAATGCCGCCTGTTCGAGGTCTTCGGCGTGGGGATGCGGTGCTGCGCCCAGCCGGCCGTTCGCCATGCCTCCCAACGGCCGCAACCGTGACCTGTCGGGGCTGGGCCCGGGTGCCAAGCGCTGAAACCCCGGCTGGATTCGCGCGGATGGAGCTGCCGTTCGACCCTCTGTTCGCGAAATGTCCGGAAAGCAGTAAAATGAAGGGAGTGTCATTGCCGTGGCCCCACCCGGTCGTTGGCGTTAAGATACAATCTGCTCCCCGCGTCGGCCGCTGATGATCACCTCGCCCTTCCCTTCCATTTCCTGGATGATGGCGGTGATGGCCTGCTGGGCGTCGGATACTTCTTTCATGCGCACCGGACCGAGTGTGTCCATTTCCTCTCGCAGCATTTCGGACGCTCGCTCGGACATGTTCCGGTAGACTTTGTTCTTAACTTCTTCGGAGGCCGCTTTGAGTGCGACGGCGAGTTCCTTCGTCTCCACCCGCCGCAGCAGCTTCTGGAATCCGCGATCGTCGACCAGCACCAAATCCTCAAACACGAACATCTTCTGCTTGATCTGCGCAGCGAGCTCGGCGTTCGCCTCCTCAATCTCATTGAGAATCAGTTCGCTCGAAATCTCATCGGCCTGATTGAGAATTTCGGCCAACCGTTCGACACCGCCGCTGACGCTCGTGACGGTGCTCTTTTTGTTCTTGAGAATGTCCTTGAAGATTTCGTTGACGTCGTCCACCATGGAGGCGACCACCTTGTCCATGTTGGCAATGCGCATGGCCACGTCCGTCTTGATTTCATCGGACATGAGCGAAACGATCTCACTGGCCACCGACGTCTTGAGATGGATCAGCACGACCGCCATGGTCTGGGGATGCTCGTCCTTGATCAGTTCGAAAATATCCTCCGGGCCCAGGGCCTTGAGCGCTTCAAGCCCTTGAATTTTCTGACCCTCATTTTCGGCGGTGCCGTGGGCCGAACCGCCCGACGGCAGCTGAGGCAATGCCGCGGCTCCGGACCGCGCATGGCTGGCCATCAACGTAAACTCGCGCGCGACCTGGTCGACCACCTCGGGCGAGAGTGAGCCGATTTGGTTCAACTGGCGTTGAACCACGTCCCGCTCCTCTGGGTCCAGGCGGTTAAGCAGAGCCGCCGCGTTCGGCTCGCTCATGGACCGGATGAGAATGGCCGCCTTGATCGATCCGGACAACTGCCGCGATTCGCTGGACATGTCGGCCTACTTTTCCCGGATCCAGTTGCGCATGACCCCGACCGAGGCGTCGCTATCGCTGGCGATCAACATGGAGGCCTGATCCAACGAAGGCAGGCGCTTGGCGCCGCTCAGCTCATGTTCCAGCTCGCCCACGGTCTTAGGCAGCTGCGGTAAGATGTCGATTCCCGAGATGGAATTCTCCGTCAGCCATCGCACGAGCGGTCGGACAAAGAACAGAAAGGTCAGCAGAAGGAACAATCCGATCAGGGCCTGTTTGAGATAGGGAGTGGTCTGTTCCAGCCACACCATCCAGCCGGCAGCGCCCTTCGCCTCGTCGGCCTTGGCCCACTCGGACGTTTCGAAGGGAATATTGACCACCTCGACGGTATCGCCTCGATCGGCGTCGAAGTTCACCGCGCGCTTGACGAGCGCCTCGATTTTCTGGATCTCTTCGCCGCCGCGCGGAACGAATTCGCGGGTCGTCGCACCGCTTTTTTCCGTCGTGGTCTTGTAAGTACCGTCCACCAGCACGGCCACTGAGATGCGGGTGATGCGCCCGACCGGTTCTTGGATGCGGCTGGTGATTTTGCCGATCTCGTAGTTCACGGTGCGGTCCTGCTTTTCGAAGGAAGACCCACCCGGGCCGCTGGTCTGGTTCTGCATCAGGTCCGGACCGGGGGTGTTGGACCGCACGCCCGGCACGCCCTGCGGCTGCGCGTCGGCGTTGCGTGAGGACTCGTTCAGACTCTGCTCGCTGCGAATGACCCGGTTGTCCGGCAGGAAATGCTCCTCGGTTTTTTCATGGCGCTGAAAATCCAGGGCGCAAGCCAGTCGAACGATGGCCTTGCCTTCCCCCAGTGCCTGCTCCAGCATGGACTTGACCCGCGTTTCGAGGTTCCGTTCGACTTGCCCCTGGTATTCCAGCTGATCCAAGCTCAAGCCGCCCGTAGCGGTTTTAGCGCGGGATCCGGCCAGGAGTTTGCCGCTGCTGTCCACCACCGTCACCTGGTCCGGGCTGAGACGCGCCACGCTCGAAGAAACCACATGCACAATGCCGTTGATCTGTTCCTGGCTGAGGCGCCGGCCGGCCTTGAGCTTGACGGCCACCGAGGCGCTGGCCGGCTGCTCGTTGTCCACGAAGAGCGTCTTTTCGGGCATGACGAGATGCACCCGGCAGCTTTCGACTTCGCTGATGCGCGCAATGGTGCGGGCCAGCTCGCCCTGCAGGGCCCGCTGATAGTTGACGTTCTGGGCGAACTCGCTCATTCCGAGCTTGGTGTTGTCGAACACTTCGAAGCCGACCCCGCTGCCCTGCGGCAAGCCCTCCGAGGCCATTTGCATGCGGATCTCATGCAGGCTCTCCGCCGGGACCAGAACCGTGCGGCCGTCGTCTGCGATGCGATAGGGGATCTTCTGCTCCTTGAGCCGGCTCACGATAGCGCCGGCGTCCTGGGGATCCAAGTTGGTGTAGATCGCCCGCAGGTCAACGCCTCCGGACCAGCTCATAAGGAACGCAAAACCGGCGAACGTGCCCAGAATCAGGGTCAGCATGCTCAAGCGCTTCGCCGGGCTCATGCCCCGGACAACGGTCACCAACTGCTGCAGTGTCTGTGGTAATGCCGCCATATCGTCCCCTGGTTAGATCTGCTGCCGCATCAGCGTTTCGTAAGCGTTCAACAACTTGTTGCGAACCTGGAGGGCCAGTTCCATGGCAATGCCGGCCTTCTCAACGGCGATCATCGTGGAATGAATGTCGGTTGCGCGCCCGAGCGTCAGGTCTTCAACCGCCTGGTCCGCTTCGGCATGCAGCGTACTAACCCGGTTCAGCGCCGATTGCAGCAGTTCGCCGAACTGCTCCCCGGCGCCTTCGGCCGCCGAACGGCTGGATTCCGGAAACGCAGTCAAATTGCCCACGGAGGGCGTCAAAGCGATGTCGTTCATGCCTATCTCCCGATCTCCAGCGCCTTCAAGGCCATGTCTTTGGCAGCCCGGACGGCGGTAATGTTGGCTTCATAACTGCGAGTGGCTGAAATCATGTTGACCATTTCCTCCATCACGTTAATGTGCGGGAGCGCAACGTACCCTTTTTCGTCGGCATCCGGATGGTGCGGGGCGAACTTGACGATCGGCGTCCGCTGGTCTTCGATGATCCGTGAGGCCTGAACATCGGCCGGCTGATGGTTTTGCCGCGACTGCAGCACGTCACGGAAAGATTTCGCCCGGGAGCGCGCTTCGAATACCACCTCCTTGCGCCGATAGGGGCCGCCTTCCGGTGTTCGCGTAGTATTGACGTTGGCCAAATTGGCGGAGATCAAATTCATCCGCAGCCGTTGTGCCGCCAAACCGGTTGAGCTGGTGTGCAGCGCATCATAGAGATCCATGCTTATCTACCTCCCTGAATGACGTTCTTGAGGGATTTTAGCTTTGCGGACAAGAGTTGCGCAGAGGTCTTATATTTAAGCGTGTTCTCGGCCAAATCGGCCATGGCCCGGTCGATGTCCACGGTATTTCCGTCCGCCCGCAGGCTGAAACCGGACACGGCTCCGGCCCGCAGCTTGACGCTGTCCGTAGCCGGGTTGACCGGCTGGGGCATGTGCACGGTTTGCGTTCGCGCTATTTCCAGACGACGGCCGTCCGGACGCAGCTTGCGCAGCTCTTCATCGACGGCCACCTCGAAGGACCGGTAGTGCGGAGTGTCGGCATTGGCGATGTTCGCGGACACGGCATGGTGCTGGGCCGATCGCAGATTCAATGTGCGCTGCAGCAGCGACATCGTTCCGCCAAAAAGGCCGGTTGGCTGTGGCATGTCGTTTCTCTCCTCCATTCGCATTGCGGACGCGCGCGCATCGTTGGTGGAACGTTTGAATCGGGCGCGTCCGGTTGAGTCGTTTTCAGCCGCCGGCACCGTCCCTTAGGCAGCAATTTCCATACCATGCATGGCAAGGCGCATCCTCAAGCGCTGCGAACGGCCGCCGGTGCCGAAGCGTTTGCCTGGTATTCACGCAGTTTATTGCGCAAGGTTCGAATACTGATGCCCAGCAGCTCCGCTGCACGAGTTCGGTTCTGGTCAACTTCCGACAGCGTACCCATAATTAATTGGCGCTCCATCTCCCAGACGGTGGTGCCGGAACGGAAAAGCATCGCCGGCCTGGCCCCCGACCGATTCTCTCCGGCCGACTCCAGGCCGAGGTGCCGCGGCTGGATCATGTCGCCCTCCACCAGGAGCACCGCGCGCTCGACGCGATTGGCCAGCTCGCGCACATTGCCTTTCCAAGCGTGCTGGTTTAACAACCGCAGGGCCTGCTCCGAGAAGCGGCTCGCGGTCTTTCCGGCCTGGGCGCTGAAACGCGCCAGAAAGTGATCGGCCAGCAACTGAATATCCGCCGGCCGGTCCCTGAGCGGCGGAATGACCAGCGGTACGACATTCAGCCGAAAAAAGAGGTCTTCACGAAAGATGCCGTTCATGACGGACTGCGAAAGATCCCGGTTGGTGATGGCCACGACCCGGGCCTCGACCGGCACCGGCAGGCCGCCGCCGACTCGGTCGATTTCGCGCTCCTGCAGGACTCTCAGCAGCTTGGCCTGCAGCGGAAGCGCCATCTCGCCGATCTCGTCCAGCACCAGCGTACCTTTCTTCGCCAATTCAAACTTGCCGATCTTGCGCATCATGGCACCGGTAAAGGCGCCTTTCTCGTGACCGAACAATTCGCTTTCGGCCAAGGTCTCCGGCAGCGCCGCACAGTTGACCGCCACATAAGGGGCTTCCGGATAGAGGCCGTGCCGGTGAATGTAACCGGCCAACAACTCCTTGCCGGTTCCGCTTTCCCCCTGAATCAAAACCGTGGCCGTACTGCGCGCCACCTGACGGGCCATTGCAAGCACTTCAAGGAGATGGGGATCGTGCGTGATGAATGCCTTCTGCCCGACCCGACGCTCGGGGACATGCTCGCGCCCGGCGGCCGAATCCGCAGCGGCCATGGCCGTGCGGACGGCGGCCGCCAGACGCTCCGGTTCCACCGGCGTGACCAGATAGTCGCGTGCGCCGTTCTGAATGGCTTCGACAGCATCGGAAACCGATCCGCAGGCGCTCACGAGGATGACCGGCACCGGCACCCGCATCCGGCCGACCGCTTGGAGCAGCTCCGCACCGTCCGCGCGGCCGTTTTCGGCAGCAGCAACAATCAGGTTCAACCCTCCCCGTGACATCCGCACCAGAGCCTGGCGGTTGTCGGCTGAGATTTCAACCGCCCAGCCATCCTGCTGCAGCACGCGCATCCATGTCGAACGCTCGCCGGCGTCCTCACCCACGATTAGTATGGTTTTCGGCTCGGCCCCCACGGTTGGTCCTCACATCGTCCGATTCCTCCAGGCTTGAGCACGAGGAGGGGCGTATCATCCAGCGTGATTCAGCAAATAGCATGCCATGCGACAACAGGAAGGGTGTTGCTACGGCAGAATAAAAAAGCGGTTTTTACGGATGTTCGTTCGCGCCGCCAGATCAATCGTCTTCAGGATCGACCGTTCCATTCGGTCGGAGCTGGTGGCGCTTGATTTTTTCGACCAGAGTGGTGCGGTTTAGATGCAGCAGTTTAGCCGCCTTATTTTTGACCCATTTGGTTTTTTCAAGCGATTGCAGGATCAATGCTTTCTCGAACTCGGTGACAGCGCTGTTGAGACAGATGCCTTCTTCGGAAATTTCGATCATGGTCGGACACTCCACCGCCCGCGCTTCGCCGCGCAGTTCCTCCGGCAGATCGCGCCGGCTGATCAGGCCAGTGCCTTTGAGCACGATCAGACGCTCCACCAGGTTGCGCAGTTCGCGAACGTTTCCCGGCCAGGCATGGCCCGCCAGGGCTTCCAGCGCATCCTCGCTAATGCCCTTCACCTGGCGTCGATTCTTGGAGTTGGCCTGCTGCAGAAAATAATGCGCCAAATGGCGAATATCTTCCGGCCGGTCCCTCAAAGCGGGAAGCGTCATGGGGATGACATACAGACGGTAGAACAGGTCTTCGCGAAAGTTGCCTTTCTGCACCTCCTCGGAAAGGTCGCGATGCGTTGCGGCGATGATGCGCACATCCACCTTGAGGCTCTTCGCGCCTCCGACCGGCTCGAACTCACCTTCTTCCAGTACCTTAAGTACTTTCACCTGGAGGTCGGGGCTCATGTCGCCGATTTCGTCCAGAAACACCGTGCCGCCGTCCGCCAATTCAAATTTGCCGGGCTTGGAACTGGTGGCGCCGGTGAAGGCGCCCTTCAGATGGCCGAAGAGTTCGCTTTCGAGCAAGTTTTCAGGGATGGCGCCGCAGTTGATCGAAATGAAAGGCTTGCTGCGCCGGCGCGACTTCTGATGGATGGCGCGGGCCACCAGTCCCTTGCCCGTCCCGGTCTCGCCGTTGATGAGGATGGTGCTGTCGCAGTCGGCTACTTTTTCGACGAGATCGAAGATCTCGACCATGCGCGGGCTTCGACCGATGATGTGCTCAAAACGACGGGCGGGCGGTTCGGATTCGGGATTGACGGTCGGAGCGGAAAACAAATCCAATTGTTCCGAAGCGGTCTTGCGGACAGCAGCATTCTGCACGGGCACCTCCTTTGCCCTCCCGCCGCACGCTATGCGTGTTCGCCGAACTCGTCATCCGTCGCGACAGGCAGGGCGTCAAAAAGTCAAACGCACCGTGCTCGTAGCAAGTTCTATACCGCAACCGTCAAAAAATAGTCACAGGCTCTTTCACCGGAACCGCCGACGCGGACGTCCGGCGGGCGGGTGTCAAGGTGTGGTGGACGTGGGAATTTTGACACCACCATATTTTGGGGCGGGTTTGAACGTAGATGGATTCAGTCGATTGAAAATTAAACAACTCCTCGGGTGCCGCCGCACCGAATAAACCGCCCCCGAGGTCTCCGTCAAGCGATAGTCGTTTGCAGGCTGCAAAGGAAAAGCGTTTCCAAGGAAGGGTCTTGGAGGTTTTTCGAGACACTTAAACTGGAATCGCGATCAGCGCGCCGGCAATTTCAAAAGCTTTGGCACTGCTTCCCAAAACTTCCTGATAAATTACAAATTAATATTTATTACAAAGTGTTGCACAAATTTTCCGTTGTTTTTTCTAGAGCCCGGATACCGCCCCGAGCGTTCAGGCTGCGGTGCTTATCCTCGCAGCGAA
>CAZEKN010000063.1:0-10492 GCA_964512755.1 uncultured Desulfatibacillum sp.
CCCTGGCGGCCAGTCTGGGCCAAGACTGGCTTATCATCTGCCGCTCTGCCGTAACGATCGATCGAGAGCCCCCTCGTGAACGAAGCGTCTTTACGCGGAAGGTGCTGGCCCGCGGCCTGACGTTGGTCCTGCGGCTCGCCGTGGCGCTCAGCCTGATCCTCGCCGTTTTCGCATTTCCGGATGGCCGATGGGACGATTTGCCCTCCCCGCTCAGGACGGCGGTGCTGGCATGCGCCGGCCTGTGCGTTTTAGGGGTTGTCGCGCGGCTGGCTGCGATGCTATTAAGTTTGTTATGCGGGCTTTGGCTGATTCCGGCGATGCCCGAAGGTGTTGCAGCCATCACTTTGACCGCGGCATTGTCTTTGGTGTTAACCGGCGCCGGCGATGTGCGCCTGTGGCAACCGGAGGACAAAATCCTGATGAACACCGGGGGTGAAGGCGCCGCTCATTAGCGTCCGGAAGAAATGGAAAAAGATTCCACCAATCGTGCTGCCCGTGATCGCTTTGTTCAGGGCCTGCCGGATTTGAACGCCCTCCTGTCGAATGCGGCCGAATTCCGTTCCAGGCAGGGGCGACCGTTCGTGGTCTTGAGCTATGCCCAGAGCATCGACGGCAGCATCGCCGGCCGGAGACGCGAGCGCATCCGCCTGAGCGGAGCCGAATCCATGCATCTCACCTATTCCATCCGGGCGACATGCGATGTGATCTTGGTGGGGATCGGCACCATCCTGGCGGACGATCCCCGTTTAGCGGCCAAGCAGGCCGATAGCCCCCGCCCGCATCCCATCGTTCTGGACACCGGTTTGCGAACCCCGCCGTCGGCTCGCCTGCTTCAGCGCCCGGGCGTTCGGCCATGGCTGATCCATGCTCCGGCCGTATCGCCGGAGCGGATCCGCAGGCTGAGCCGATCCGGTGCGGACCCGCTGCCCTGCTCCGTGGCGGCCGACGGCCGTATCGACTTGTCCGCCCTGATGCGGACATTGGCAGGCCGAGCGGTCAACAGCGTCATGGTGGAAGGCGGCGCGCGGGTGATTACCAGCTTCCTTCGGCAACGACTGGCGGATGTGGTCATCGTCACCATCAGCCCGCAACTGCTCGGCGGCCTGCCGGTCATCGACCCCGACGAGTCGGACCGGACTCTCGATCTCCACCTGGACCAACCTTTCTACCAGACCCTGGGGCGCGATCTCGTCATATGGGGCTGCCCGCGATGGACGGACGCATGAACCGCACCGCCGTCGTCATGCACGGCCCCTTCCATGTCGGCGTGGACCGTGAAGCAATCCGGCCGCCGGAGCCGGGCGAAGTCGTCGTTCAAGCGCATCGGTCGGCCATCAGCGCCGGCACCGAGCTCCTGTTCTATCGCGGTCGAGTGCCCCCGGGCCAGCCTTTGGACGCAGGGCTGGCATCGCTGGCCGGGCCGACAGCCTATCCGCTGCGCTACGGATATTCCGCCGTCGGCCATGTGATCGGAACGGGCCCGGATGTTTCCGACCGCTTCCTGGGACGCCGCGTGTTCTGCTTTCACCCGCATGCCAGCCACTTCGCCATAAAGACGACAGAAATCGTGCCGATCCCGGACGACCTAAACGACCGCGACGCACTGTTTTTCGCCAACATGGAGACCGCCGTCACCCTGTTGCTGGACGGGCGCCCGGCGATCGGCGAAACGCTGGCGATCCTCGGCCAGGGCATCGTGGGACTGCTTGCAGCGGCCCTGCTCGCACGACATCCCTTGCGCGGCCTTTTCACCGTCGACCCCATTCCACGCCGACGCCGGGCGTCGCTGGACATGGGCGCGCAAGCCGCTTTGGATCTAACGGAGATCGACGATCTAAGGTCGCGGCTGGCATCCGTCACCGGCGGAGCCATGGCCGACCTGGTGTTCGAACTCTCGGGCGATCCCTCCGCTCTCAATACCGCCATCGAACTGGCCGGATTCGGCAGCCGCATCGTCATAGGCTCCTGGTATGGAGCCTCGTCGGCCGCGATCAACTTCGGCGGCCGTTTTCACCGCAGCCGCATCCGCATGATCGCCAGCCAAGTGAGCACCCTGCCTGCGGATTTCACGGCGCGCTGGGACCGGCGGCGGCGCGGGGAGACCGCCTGGGAGATGATTCGTCTGGTTCGACCGTCCCGGCTCATTACTCACGAAATGCCGGTCGAGCATGCGGCGGAAGCCTATGGTTTGCTCGACCGCCGGCCGGAGGAGGCGCTCCAGGTCGTTTTCGCTTACACGGACTGAAGGGAGGCATCCGGATGTACACCGTCGCAGTGCAGCGCGAGGTCATCGCACAGCATTACCTGATCGGCGCGGATTTCGGCCGGGAGAACCAGCATCATTCTCACGCCTATCGCGTCGAATTGCGACTGAGCGGCAGCGACCTGGACGGTCACGGGTTCCTGGCGGATATCGACGCGATGGCGGCGGCGCTCGATGAGGTCCTGGGCGGCATCCGCGACAAGACCCTGAACGATCTTCCGGAGTTTCAGGGGCTCAACCCAAGCATCGAGCATCTGGCGCGAATCCTGTGCCGCGCCCTGCGCCTCCGGGTCCCAAACGCCGGCCGGGGCGAGATCACCGTGACGATCTGGGAAACCCCCTCGGCCTGGGCGGCCTACCGGGAAACGATCTGATGCGCGTCGGCCTGGTCATCTGCGGCCGGATCGATGCGCTGACGGGCGGGTATCTATACGACCGATTTTTAAGAGATGCGCTGCGCGCCCGCGGCCACCCGGTGGATGTGATCTCGTTGCCATTAAACCCCTACACGCGGAGCCTTCTGGACAACTTCTCCAGTGCAACAACCGCCCGGCTGGCCCGCCGCAGGTGGGACCTGCTGCTGCAAGACGGGCTATGCCATCCGGTCCTGATACGCGCCAACCGCCGCATTCGCGCCCGGCGACAAGCGACGATCGTCGCCGTCGTGCATCAGGTGCTATGCCGACAGCCCCGCCCCCGGCTACTCAATTGCGCATACGGTTGGATCGAGCGGTATTATTTCCGAACGACCGATGGGCTTCTGCTGACCAGCCGCTTCACCCGAGACGCGGCCCGGAGGCTTTCGGCGGGTAGCGTCCCGATGGCGGTGGTCCCGCCGGCCGGAGACCGATTGGGGCGAGGCCCATCGCGCCAAACCATCCTCGAACGCAGCCATCGATCCGGAGCGCTGGAATTGCTGTTTGTCGGCAACCTCACCCCCGTCAAGGGTCTGCACCACCTCTTGGAAAGCCTGTCGCGCCTGCCGCCCGCTATGTGGCGGCTTGCCGTCGCGGGCAGCCTGACGGCCGACCGCAAGCACACGCGCGCCATTCGGGACTATATTTCCGATCGGGGGATGGGAGCGCAGGTGCGGTTGCTGGATTCGCTGGGCGGCGATCATCTGCGCGCGTTGTTCACTTCCGCCCAGGTCTTCGTCATGCCTTTCGCGCACGAGAGTTTCGGCATCGCCGCGCTGGAGGCCATGGCCTTCGGCCTGCCGGTCATCGGTTCCGAAAATGGAGGCGTCCGGGAATTCGTTCGTCACGCGCACAATGGATTTCTGGTGGCAGGCGGGGATTATGCCGCCGTTGGCCGCCATCTCGAGATGCTCCAGGCCGACCGCGTGCGGCTGGCAGCAATGGGTCTGGCCGCCCGGCAGACGTTTTCAGCGAGCCCCTCCTGGGCGCAATCGATGCAGCGCGCCTGCGAGTTTTTGGAGGGTGTCGCCGGCGCCCGACCGGGTGATCCCTGAGCCGAAAAAAGGGCCGACGATCGGCATGAACTCCATTCGCTTCAACACCGATAGGCCTCCGCATGATGCGCCGCCGAGCCCGTGGCTGCCGGCCCTTCGATTCGCGGCGGCGTTTTTTTTCCTCAACGCCCTTCTGAGCCTGGAGATTCCGCTCGGCAGGATGGATGGGCACTCGCTGCTGCGAGTCTCCCCGGACGGGCTTTGTCTGCTGGCCGGCATGTGCCTGCTGGTCCGACCGGGACGGCCTTTCCGACCGGTCGCTTACGCCGCCGTCACGGCCGTCGCTATCCTGTTCAAGCTGTTTCAATGGGCCGACCGCCTGGTCCCGGCAGTCTTCAACCGCGCCTTCAACCTGTTTCTGGATTCCCAACGCCTGCCGGACCTGGTCTTTTTATTCTGGCTGACCCGAACGCCGGAAACGGTGCTGATGATCCTGCTCGCCGCCGGCATGGGTATCGCCGCGTTGGGATGGAGTTTTTGGGGGGCGCTCCAGACCCTGCATGACGGTTTGGCGGACCAGCCAACGACGCACCGGAACATCCGCCGGGCCGCCGCACTCTGGTCGGTGGCGATGCTGGCGGTCACCGCGGCCGCGCCGGCCGGGCTAGTCGGCAGGTCGGTTTTTCCGCGAATAGCCGAGGAAGTTCGCTTCATCCTGAACCTGGATGAAATCCGTGACCAGCACCAGGCGCTCCTGGGACAGGCCATGCGGCGGGCGCTTCAAACCGGCAGCGACCTACGCAAGCTGGATCGGGCCACCGTGTTTCTGATTGTGGTCGAGTCTTATGGCATGGCCGCCTTCAGCGACCCGCGCCATGCCGCAACCGTGCTTCCGACTGTTCGCGCGGCTGAAGACGAGCTGCGGTCCATCGGCTTCGACATGTGCTCCGCCTATCGAACGGCCCCGACCTTCGGTGGCGGCTCCTGGCTGTCCCATGCCACGCTGGCCAGCGGCATCCGCATCGACAGCCAGATCGCGCACGACCTGCTGCTGGCTTCCCGCCTCGCGCCCCTGGCCGAGTATTTCAACCGGGCCGGCTACCGCACGCTTCGCGCCATGCCGGCCACCTTCTGGCCCTGGCCCGAGGGCGCGTATTACCGTTACGGCCAGGTGGTCATCGCAACGGATTTCGGCTACCGCGGCCCGGCCTTCGGCTTCGCCCCCATGCCGGATCAATTCGTGCTGGACTGGGTGGCACGCCGGGCCATCCAGGCTGCGCCCGCCCCCCTGTTCGCCGAGGTCATTCTGACCGGCAGCCACGCAGCGTTCGATATTCAGGCCCCATACCTTGACGACTGGGACCGGATCGGTGACGGTTCCGTTTTTCACACACTCCCGCCGAAGCGCTTTCCGTTCGGTTGGAACGAGCTGTCCAAAGCGTCCCCGGCTTACAGCCATGCCGTCGTCCACGTAATGACGGCGCTGAAAGACTTCATGCGCCGCTTTATCGATGGGTCCGGACTTGTCATCGTGGTGGGCGATCATCAACCGTGCGTCGAACTGATTGGTGAAGATCAGCCCTGGTCGGTGCCGGTTCACGTGATCAGCGCCAAGCCTGGCTTCATCCAGGAATTCATGCGCAGGGGGTATACGCCCGGCCTGGTGCCGACGCAGCCCCTGCCGCATCCCGGCCTGGAGACGCTGTTCTGGGATCTGATCGAGGGACTCAGCAGCGACCCCGCCGCAACCAGCCGCTGATCTGAGCTGAGAGAATACTGCAACCCTGGTTCCGGAGCCCACGCACGACCAAGGCCTGCTCAGGCACCGCCATCGGCTTTCCGGCAAACCGGCGAATTCGGCAGATAGACCTCGAAGCGGGTGCCTTTTCCGATCCTGCTTTCAACGACAATGGCGCCTTTATGACTTTTAACGATGCCCGATACGACCGCCAGGCCCATTCCAGTTCCTTCCCCGCGGTGTTTGGTGGTGAAAAACGGCTCGAAGATGCGTGACCGGATTTCGGCAGGAATTCCATGCCCGCTGTCCTGAACAATAAGCTTCTGGTAGACACCCGGCCGCAGTTCCGGGTGTTCGCCCAAAAAGACCGGGGTCGGGCGGCAGCTTTCGAGACCGATGAAAAGCTCGCCGCCATTTTCACGCATGGCGTGGGCCGCGTTGGTACACAGATTGATGACCACCTGGTGAATCTGCGTCGGGTCGGCCATGGCCTCGGCGTGGCTGAGAAGCTGCATACGGATTGAAATCGCTGGAGGCAGCGAAGCCCGCATCAGGTTCAAGGCTTCCTCGACGATGCTGCCAATCTGAACCGGCTTGAATTCGCAAAGGGACTCCCGGCTAAACGTCAGGATCTGCCGGACCAGATCCCGGGCGCGATGGCCGGCCTTGAGGACCTGCTGCAGATTGCGATGCACCGCAGATGATGCGTCGGCTCCCATCATGGCGATTTCGGTGTGCCCCAGAATGGCTGTCAGGATATTGCTGAAGTCGTGAGCGATTCCGCCGGCGAGCGTACCGATGGCCTCCATTTTTTCGGCCTGCTGAAGCCGAGCCCGAAATCGGTTCGTCTCCATTTCAAGATTTTTTATTTGGGAAATGTCCGTAGCGATCTGAAGGCGGGCCCGACGGCCGTCCACCCATTTGATGGCCCGGGCGTAGTTGAGGTGCCATTTGCCGGTGTCCCCGTTCCGGCTTTCCCAAAACTCCCCCCCGGGTTGAACGACCGATCCCGCCCGCAGCGGGTTGCTGAAGCGGGCGCAGGAGCCCGTTTCCCCCGAAAAAATTTCACCGCATGCCCGGCCCCTGAGTTCCCGATCGAAGCCGGCTTGCAGATGCCGGTTCACGAAAAGAATTTCGTGGGTGTCCAGGTCGGCCACATAAATGTCCGCATCGATGCTGTCGAGAACCGTGACGAAACGGGCATGCGATTCGATCAGGGCTTTCTGGAAGAGTTTGCGTTCGGTGATATCGGCCGCCGCACCGACAAGCGTCGTCAACCGCCCGCTTCCATCATAGACCCCCCGCACTCGGTTGCTGATCCAGCGGATGCCGCCGTCCGGCCGCAGGATGCGATACTCGATGTCCCGTGGGCTGTCGCGAACCGAATGCATTTCCCTGAGCACCCGTGAAAAGTCCTCCGGGTGCGCGGCGCCGACGATAGCGGCTGGCGGTTGCGGCGTCTGGTCCCATGGCTGTCCCCAAACACGCTCGAAGCCGGGGCTTGCAAACAGCAACGCACTCAGATCCGGCAGGCTGACCCAGAATACTTCCTGGATGGTTACGGCCATTTGATGAAGCAGGAAATGCGGGGATGGGACCACTGCCGAATTCGGATGGTCGTGGCCGACAGGAGTTGGTTGGCCGGGGGAGAGATCGTCTACACGTTGTTCCATGCCCTGGAGTCCTTCACTGAAAAAGAGTCGCTCACCTTAACCCGCCGGTTGCGGCGGAATGGTGTCTTTGATGGTCGCCTTTCAGTACGATGCACGGCCGACGGGAGGGAAGCCGTGCCAGAGGAAGGAACAGGGCCGAAATTTTGGGTATTCTACCACCAACCTCTTGTAACCGCAAGAAAAATTAACGCAGTGCAATCTCCTGAAACGATAACCCCAAGTT
The DNA here is from genome assembly GCA_964512755.1 of uncultured Desulfatibacillum sp. GTDB lineage: Bacteria > Desulfobacterota > Desulfobacteria > Desulfobacterales > SpSt-501 > SpSt-501. The sequence continues at coordinate 7,309 of CAZEKN010000063.1, forward strand.
GTGTGAAAGCATCTTCAGGTCTTCCTCGAGCCGGATCGTCCGGCCGTCGGATTTGGAGACTGGAATCGCTTTATCGGCCACGACCACCAGCTGAATCTTCTGCGGATCGAGCAGCCGGCGCGCAAGATTCTGGAGTTCGTCTTGCGTGCTGGTGAAAAATGCATCCTGAATCCGATTCAGCGTGTCGAGCGGTTCCCCGCGCAACGCGTAGCGACTGTAAGCCTGAACCAGTTCCGCTTTGGTGTCCACGTTGAAGACGAAGCTGTTCAACGTGTCCAAGCGTTTGAGCTCCAACTCGCGTTCGGGAACACCCTGATGCAGGGTTTTCATGATGTTGGCCGTTTCAAGGACGGCGTCCCCGGCCTTGTCCCCTTTGCAGCCGATGACTCCCACGAGAAGCCCTGCCTGCCATTTGGCGGTTTGGTAGAATCCGGCCGAATAAACATATCCGAGATCATCCCGCAGCCGGGTGTACATCAACGAATCGTTTCCGCCGAACACACTCATCAGCAGGCTCAGGTTCCAATACGCCGGATCTGCGCGGGTGAGGCCGGGCAGTATCGCAACGACATTGGACTGGACCTGCCCCGGCTTGTGAATCAGGGCGACCGCGGGGGAGCCTGTCAATGGAGCGGCCGTCTGCCGCGGCGGCGGCTCGCCGGCCGGCAGGCCGGCGATGAACCGGGCCAGCGTATGCCGCACCTGGTCGATTTGAATATCTCCGGAAATCGCCACCACCATGTTGGCGGAAACAAAGTACGTAGACAGAAATCGAATCATGTCCTCGCGGGTGATGGCCGGAATGGTGTTCAGCGCGGCCAGCGGATCCCTGCCGTAGGGATGACCTTTGAAATGCTGGATCAGGGCCTCGCGCATGGCCACGGCCTGGGCGTCCTCACCTTGCCGCCTTAAATTGGCCATTTCCTGCTCTTTCGCTACCCCAAGCACTTTGGCATCGAAACGCGGCCGAGTGAGCACCTCCTGCAGAATCTCGAGCCCCTTCTCCCAGTCGGAGGACATCACCGAGAGCTTAACGGCGGTTTCTTCCAGGCCGATGTCTACACCCATTCTGATGGCGTTGTCATCGAGAAGTCCGGCCAGCTCCACCGGCGTGTAGCGCTCGGTTCCACCGCGGATGACCGTACCGTCCAGAAGGTCCGTCAATCCGGCCTTGGAATCCGGCAGATCGACCGCACCGGATCGGAGGTAAATCGTCATGTCGATGAGTGGCAGCTCAGGGTCGGGCAAAAAAAACACCTTGGCCCCGCCGATCGTCATTTGAACGGCTTCAGGATAGTTGACGCGGTGCGGATGGCGCTCAAAGGACAAGGGGTGTTTCCACCCCGAGGGCGTTGGGTAAATCGAATGATTCTGGAGCGGACCCTGGTAAAGCTCGCGGCCGGCGGCGGCACTGCCGCTGATCGAGCGGACCTCCGAATAGGCTTCGGCCGGGCGGCGCGCCGCTCCGCCTGGGATCACGAAACTCGTCGTCTGGTTTTCGGATCGACCAACCTCCCGGGCCACCCGCCGGATGTCTTCGGGGGTGACCGCCTCCATCCGGCCCAGATAGTCGTTGAGGTAACGCCACCCGGCCTGCACCTCCAGCGTCGCGAGGGCTCCGGCGACACTTTCGTTGCTGCGCAGCCGATCGAGGAAATCACGCCGGTTGAGCTTCTTCAGGCGATCGAGCTCTTGCGGCGTAACCAGTTCCGTTTTCAGCTTATCCAGCTCGGCGAGCAATGACCGTTCCAGGGACTCGCACGCGGCAAGATAAGCGGTGCGTTTTTCGTCCTCGACTGCTCCCGGCCGCTTCAATTCGTCGGACTCATTGGGCGAGCCTCCCAGAATCAACATCCCGCCGTAGCGCTGGTCGGGGTTCCCGGCCCAGGCTTCGACCGCCAGCCCCTGTTCGACGATGTTTTGCGCCAGACGCGCGCTGCGCCCCTGACTGAGCACCATGGTCATCGCATCCAGGGCGAAGAAGTCGGGCGTGTTGATGCGTGCCCCGTGGAAACCGATGCGAACCACTGGCGTACGCGCCCCCTCCAGGAAGCGCACGCTCCTGCGCGGCCCCTGTTGGGGCGGCTCCGCCGTGACCATCTCTGGTGCGCGTGGTCCGGCCGGGTAGCGCTCAAAGTATCGTTCAGCCAGCCGCCGCGCTTCGGCCAGTGTCACATCCCCCACCAGCACGCAGACCGCATTGGCCGGATGGTAGTATTTCGAGTGGAAATCCATGGCGTCCCGGGTGCTGAACCGTTCCATGTCGGATTTCCAACCGATGACCGGATTGCGGTAAGGGTGGGCGGTGTAGGCCGTCGCGTTCAGGTCAAGCCAGGCCGCGCCTTCCGGGTTATTGATGTAACGAAAAGCCCACTCGCGCTGCACGACTTCCTTTTCGACGTAGAATTCGCGCCAGGACGGCTCGAAAAGCTGTTCGCTGATGATGGCGAACCACTGTTCGATCATGTCGGACGGCACGGAGGCGATGTACTGGGTCTGGTCCTGGCTGGTGAAGGCGTTGACGCCGACCGCGCCGTTTTTTCCAAGCTGCGAGGAAAAGACCTGGGGGATATATAGTTTCTGGGCCTCCAGCCTCAATTGTTCCATCTCCGCGAGCTTTTCCCGAATCATCTGAAGATCGGGGCTGCGTTGGGCCTGCTCGGCCTTGACCCGATCGTAAGCGGCATCGATGCGACCCTGGAGTTCGGCGTCCTTCTCGAAGTCGGTCGATCCGAAGTTCTTGGTGCCCTTGAACATCATGTGCTCCAGCATGTGGGCAATGCCGGTTTTCCCGCGTTCCTCCAGCGCGGACCCGGCGCGGATCGCCAGACGCACCGCTACCTGGGGTGTCGCCGGTCGCTCCACGACCAGGACCAACATCCCGTTCTTCAGGGAAAACTCCTTGACCTCCAGCTGGAGTCGAGTTCCGCTTTCCGCCGCGCTCGTCCCCCCGGCGGCGATCAGTGCCGCGACCAGAAAACCCATCCCGAATCGTATGAACCGCATCATGCCTGTCTCTCCAACGGATATGAGTGAAGCCGCAAGAAACGCAATAGGACAGAACGTATGGCCGGCGGCGGCATTTTTCAAGTCCGGCGTTTCCGCCCCCTGCGTGGCGCTCCGCTTTGAAGATGTGCCTCCGGCAATGAAATATGTTCAATGCGGCCATAGCACTCATCGTCGG
>CAZEKN010000064.1:0-10486 GCA_964512755.1 uncultured Desulfatibacillum sp.
TGATGAACGTCAGCCAGCGGGTCATCGTCCTCGACTACGGCAAGAAGATCGCCGAAGGCCCCCCCCGCGACGTGGCCCGGAATCCTGTGGTCATCAAGGCTTACCTGGGGGAACGTTATGTACGCGAACGAAAGCCCTCATCAGACGGAGATCGTCACGAACATCATGGCCGCGCCGATTCTTGAAGTCAAAAATATTAAAGTCAGGTACTCGGGGCTGCCGGTGCTGCAGGGGGTTTCCTTGGCGGTGAATGCCGGCGAGACCGTGTGTGTGGTCGGCGCCAACGGGGCCGGGAAGTCCACCCTGCTGCGCGCCATCATGGGGACCCAGCGGGCATTTGAAGGGCAGATCCTATTTTCGGGCAAAGAGATTCAACGGCTCAGGACCGAAGAGATCGTACGCCTCGGGATCGTCTACGTCCCCGAGGAGAAAATGCTCTTTCGGCCCCTGGCCGTCGAGGAGAACCTGATGCTGGGGGCCTATATTCTATCGGATGCGCACCGGATCCAGGAAAACCTTGATTTTGTCTACACGCTGTTCCCCCGCCTCAAGGAGCGTCGCCTCCAGCCGGCATCCACCCTCTCCGGCGGAGAGCAGCAGATGGTCGCCATCGGCCGCGGCTTGATGTCGCGGCCGCAGGTCCTGATGCTGGATGAACCGTCCCTGGGACTAGCGCCGAAGCTGGTGGACGAGGTTCTCGACACCGTCCGGCGCTTGAAGTCGGAGGGCATGACCATTCTGCTGGTCGAACAAAACGTGCGCGAAGCCCTGGATTTGTCCGACCGGGGCTACGTGATCCAAACCGGGCGCATGGTCAGCGAGGGCACCGGCAAAGAACTGCTGGCGAGCGACACCTTCCGGCAGGCGTTCTTGGGCATTTAGGCCATCATACAAACAAACCCAAATCCATGTTCCGCTCCACTTTGCAGCCGCAGCGCCTTGCGACCCGAACAATTTATTGATCCAACCGACCCCCCCGGCCCGAACCCAGTCAACTTTTTCGTCGCCCGGCACCTTCCATGTCTCGGCAAGATGTAAAGCCCGCTAAAGATTCAGCCTGAATCGACCGATATCAATTGAGCTTGCTTTATTAAGGTTGCACGGCGGTTGAACCGCTTCGCGTTCTCTCGTTGATGAAGGATGGAGCCCTCGATTGTCTGTAAACCGGCGGAAATATCCCCGAGTGCGAATTCACGTGCCCGTGACCTACACCCTGCTCGAAGACCAGGGGAACACAGAGCCAGAGGCGATCGGCATTGCGCTGGATGTAAGCCTCGGCGGCCTTCTGTTGGAATCCTTTGATTTTGTTGCTGCCGAATACGTTGGTGTCAGTTTCATCGATACTGAAAACAAAATGATCCATATCTGGTGTAAAATGGTCTATTCTAAGAAGACGAATTTGGGAACGGATCAGGGGCTGGTCCATACCGGCCTCAGCTTTCAGGGCGCGGAGCTGGAAAAGGCGGATTTTGCCGCTAAAATCATCAGAGCCTATTTTTACAGAAGAAAGCGGCTGGCCGATCAGAGCGCAGTCCCGGCAGGAAGATTGGAGCTTGCCGGCCGTCCATTGGACTTGGTTTGAACTTCCCTCCAGAACGCTTTACAACGAGCCCCGTCGCCTTCATCATGGACCGGGCATCCCATCGGAGGAGATCCGGGGCTGCTTCATTTCATTTAGACTTAACCTTCGCTTAAAGTCATCAATTTTGTGCTGCAACTCCCGCAACGCCTGAACGGCCGTTTCCATCGACACCGCTTCGAAGCGAATCTCGTCCCCGGGGGTGATTTGGCCGAGCAGGTGCAAATCGGCGGAGACCACCGTGGCGATCTTGCGGTACCCGCCCGAGGCCGTTTCACCCAAGATGATAATAGGCTGGCCGTCTCCCGGGACCTGAATCGCACCCGACAGGATCCCCTCGGAGATGATGGATTCTTCCAACCCGGGCTTCCGACCGACAGCGGGACCATTCAAACGGATGCCGGTGCGATCGGAATCAGGCAATACCGAAAATGCGGCGGTCACGAAGGTTTGGCGGCCTTCTTCTGAAAAATGGTCGTCCTGCGGGCCCCAGACGATCCGCAAGCGCCAGGGCGAAGCGTAGACAGGGACCCTCTCTGGCGGAAAGACCCGGTCCGCGAAACGAACGGGATCTTCGACAGCCCCGACGGAGAGGATGTCTCCCTTGCGCAGCGCCCGTCCCTCGAAGCCGCCGAATCCCGAAGCCAGGTTGGTCGACCGACTGCCCATGACCGCCGCTACCTGGAAGCCGCCGGCGACGGCGACGTAGGAACGAAATCCGCTCACAGGCCCCGAAAACGAGATGGTCTCCCCCTCTCGAACCCGTTTCGATCGCCACAGCGGCAGGGGCTCGCGGCCCGATCGCGGCTGGAGGTTCCCGCCGGTGACCGCGACCACCGTGTCTCTGAGGGCCTTCATCCGCAGCCCCATCAGGGTGGTCTCCACCACGGCCGCATTCTCGTCGTTTCCGACCAGGATGTTTCCCACCCGCATGGCGAATCCGTCCAGAGCCCCGCTGGCGGCAACGCCGTATCGTGCGCAGCCGAACCGGCCGAGGTCCTGGACCGTGCTCATGATCCCGGGAGACAGCACCTCGAAAGCGTTCGCGCCCGCCATATTTCAAATCTCCACTGGCCGCACAGCTTCGAATTTAACCTGATCGCCCATCTCCAGCAGCGACGGCAGCGGACGGCCGGGATCGAAAAGCTCGATGGGAGTCCATCCGATGATTTGCCAGCCGCCGGGGCTTTCCACCGGATAAATGCCCGTCTGGCGCTGGGCGATGCCCACCGAACCCTTCGGGACGCGCGTACGCGGCGTGCTGCGCCGGGGAACGGCCAGTTCCACCGGCAGCTCGCCCAGGTAAGGGTACCCCGGCGTGAAGCCGATCATGTAAACCCGGTAAATGGTCCCGGTATGAAGCCGGATCACCTCATCGGTGGAGGTGCCAAGGTGGGCGGCTACGGCCTCCAGATCTGGTCCGCATTCCCCGCCGTAAAAAACCGGAACCGCGACCTGCTTTGCCGGCGGCAGACCGGCCGAAAGGGGGTGAGCGTCGATTTCAGTGATGCGCTCCCTCAGATAGTCAGGGGCAATGGCCAGCGGGTCAAAAACGACGAGCAGCGACCGATAGCCGGGGGCCAATTCCCGGACGCCCTCCAGCTGGGCGTCCTGGAGCTGCCGCATGAGCTGCTGCACGCGACAGTTGACGTCCGGTGAGATCTTCTCTCCGAGTTCAACGAGAAAGCTGCGGTCGCCCATGGAACGAAATATGGGAGGGGCATCCCGCCTGCCGTTTGAACTTCCTTTGATTCCCTCAGTCCGCATCTCTTCTGATCAGAGAAACTCTGCCGGGGGTTTCACTGCCACGCCAGCCGCATTCAGCGTCTCACGAATTTTTTTTAGCAGAGCCAAGGCTTTCGGGTTGTCGCCGTGAACGCAGATGGTCTCGGCCTTGAGTGCGATGTCGGGGCCGTCGATGGTGTTGACCCGGCCCTCCTTGACGAACTTCAGCACCTTGCCGGCCACCGCTTCGTTGTCATGGATTACCGCACCGGCCAGCTTGCGCGAAACCAGCGTACCATCCAGATTGTAGGCCCGGTCGGCGAAAAATTCGAAGGCGATACGGATGCCGCGGCGCCGGGCGATGGATTCCAGTTCGGAGCGGTCGCCGCCGGCCAGCACGAACAGGATCAGCCGGTCATCGAGGCCGGCCATCACCTCCGCTACCGCGTCCCAAATGTCCGGTTTCTTCACGGCCATGTTATAGAGCGCACCGTGGGGCTTGACGTGCTGGAGCCGCGCTCCCTGCAAGGCCGCAACCGCCTGGAGGGCGCCGATCTGATACGTGACCAGATCCTTGATTTCTTCCAAAGTCATATCCATGCTTCGCCGGCCGAAACCGACCAGGTCGAGCAGTCCGGGATGCGCCCCCAGAGCGACGCCATGCCGTCGGGCCAGGGCGACCGTCTGGCGCATGACGGCCGGATCCCCGGCGTGATAGCCGCAGGCGATGTTGGCCGAACTGATCAGCGGGATCACATCCTCGTCCAGCCCCAATTTGTAGTTGCCGAAACTTTCGCCGACGTCCGAATTGAGATCGATGGTGCTCACTGGCATACGCTGAACCTCCGGTAACCGATTCGGTTGTGGATAGCATAAAAAAGGGAACGGGCAAACCACCCGTTCCCTCTCGGCGTTCCGATAAAGATTAAGGTTAGCGTTTGGAGAACTGGAACCGCGCTCGTGCGGAGCGCTGGCCGTATTTTTTGCGCTCTTTGACGCGCGGGTCACGCTTGACGAAACCGGCCTTCTTAAGGGTGCTGCGTAAATCCGGGTTGGCGGTGATCAACGCTCGCGTGATGCCGTGGCGGATGGCCGCTGCCTGGCCGACCGGACCGCCGCCCTGAACGGTGACCTTGACGTCGTAGGAGCCGGTTGTGTTGGTTAATTTTAAGGGTTGGACCAGCTCCAGGCGAGTCGTCTCCAGCGGGAAATACTCTTCCACCGGCAGGTTGTTGACGATGATGGCACCGCTTCCCGGCATCAGCCAGGTGCGGGCAATCGATGACTTGCGCTTTCCAGTAGCGTAGTAGGCTGCTTGCTTTTCCATCCGGTTCCTCTATGATTGGGCCAATTCGTTTAGACGTGAAGTGATTCGGGGCGCTGGGCCTGGTGGGGATGGTCGCCGCCCGCGTAGACCTTGAGCTTCGTATAAAGACGGCTGCCAAGCTTGTTTTTGGGCAACATGCCCTTAACCGCCCGGCGGACCAGTTCTTCCGGTCGCTTTTCCAGTAACTCCCTGGCGCTCGTGGTCTTCAACCCCCCGATGTAGCCGGTGTGCCGATGGTAGAGTTTCTGCACCCATTTCTTGCCGGTCAGCTTGATCTTGTCGGCATTGATGACGACAATGAAATCGCCGGTATCCGCATGGGGAGTGAACAGCGGGTTGTGCTTGCCCCGCAAGCGTGCGGCCACGGTTGACGCCAGCCGCCCCAAAACGGCGCCGCTGGCGTCCACCACATACCATTTGCCCTGAACGTCGCCATCTTTGGCGCTGTAGGTGTACTTTTTCACGATATACACTCCTGTGCTTTCAAAATCGTGTATATTTAGGCGATAATATAGAGGATGTCAATAAAAAAAAGATGTATCAGCCGCCGGCCGGTTTTATGTCAACGCCGTAATCCCGGGCCATCAATAGCTGCCCGTCTTGGGAAAAGACATACAACACCGCCTGAGTGCAGGCGGGCATAGCTGCCGGCGCCGGCAGCGAGTGCGAAAACGCTTTGGAATGACTGATGGAGAAGGTGTAGCCCTTTTGCCGCCCGGACGGCCGACCTTTCGGCAGGTCGACCGACGGCATGGTCAACCATCGTTCGGGTTCGGCGCCATGGCTCTTGAAGACTACGACGACATGCCCGGTCAACGGCTTGCGGGCCGAGCGGGTGGCGACCAATTTGTAGCGAAGATGGAGCGTACGGTGCGCCGCATCCAAACCGGCGTAGAAATCTTCCACGGCAACCGGCTCTTCGATACCGGCAGGCAGCCGTCCGCCACCGGCGGGCTCTCCCGATGCCGGCGGACCCTCCGTCGAAGCTTCCGGCGGCGGTGGGCCGCGGGATTCAATGGCTTTTCCGGCAATACCGGCCGGCTCCGGCTTTTGAACGGAGGCCGATCGACTCACACCGGCCAGCACCTCCTTCACTTTCGTTTCCGCCAGGACCACATGGGCGGTGAGCAGGTCGCGTTCCTGGCGCAGTGCCTGAATCTGAAGCTGCGCTGCCGACAGGTGTTCCTGAACCTCCTGCATGCGCGCGTGCTGCCGTGCATTGACGACCACCAGTACGGCGACGGTGACCAGGGCTGTTGCAATAACCCCGATGGTCAGCCCGATCAGTGTCTTGATGCGCCTGAAGGCAATCACCTTGCCGTGATCGCCGATGAAGAGCACGCGCCACTGCCGGTCCCCATCCGGAGCCGCCCCCCCCCTCTCCCGCCTTCTGTCGTTTTCACTCGAGCTGCTCATCCGCCAGGCCTCACCGCCACGGCATCCCCCCGGCGAACGTTGAAATAAGACCGGGCGCTGCCGCAGCAGACAGCGATTTCGAGATACCCACGGCTTCCGATCAGCGCCACCGGTCGACCGGGTTCCGCGTCCGCATACGTTCGGCGGATGCCGATAATCGCCTGCCCCGCCAATCGGATCGTAGCCGGCCGTTCATGGGCAAACCCTCCGGACGACTGCAAGATGATGGTGTCAATGTTGGTAACCAGGTTGCCGAACCGATCGATATGCACGATCCGACCAGCGATGTGGCCATCCGGGGACCGTTTGGCGCGCAATTCGACCAGTCGGACCACATCGGCCGGATCCAGCTCCGGCCCCAGATCGCGAACAAGCACTCCCCTGGACAAATGCGCAGCGGCAGGAGCCAAGATGTCACGACCATGGAAGGTCGCGCTCACGCGAGAACGCCACAGGGTCGCGTTCTCCAGGCGCCGCAGCGATGCCGGCCGGAACGCATCCATCACGAGGGACAGCACGCCGTTGTCCGGAGCCAAGAAACGGTGGCCGTTCGCCTCGAGGCAAAGCAGGGCCCGCGTTGTGCCCACGCCGGGGTCCACCACCGCCACATGGATGCTTCCCGGCGGGAAATACCGGCCGGCGGATTCCAGCAGGAAAGCAGCATGGACAACGTCCTGCGGTTCGACCGCATGGCTGATATCTACAAGCCTCGCCAGAGGGTCGATTCCCAGGATGACGGCTTTCATGAGCCCGACATATTCATCCTCGAGGCCGAAATCCGTAATGAGACTGATGATCGCCATTAAAAGAATTTTTGTTGAACGCTGAAACCCAGGTGTCGGTAGGCCGCTTCGGATGCTTTCCGGCCCGAAGAGGTCCGGGTGAGGAATCCGATTTTCAACAAATAGGGTTCCACGATGTCCACCAGCGTGTCGGATTCCTCCTGGAGGGTTGCCGCCAGGGCTTCGATGCCCACCGGGCCCCCGTGATAGAATTGAATGATCGTGCGCAGATACCGCCGGTCGAGGTCCGTCAACCCATGGCCATCCACTCCTTCCAACTCTAAGGCCGCCGCCACCGTCTGCCGGTTGATCACTCCCTGCGAACGCACTTGCGTATAGTCACGGATGCGCTTCAATAGACGATTTACAATGCGCGGCGTGCCGCGCGAACGACGGGCCAATTCGAAAGCGCCTTCATCGCCGATATCGATATCGAGCAATGCCGCGGAGCGTTTCGTGATCCGAACCAATTCGTCCATTCCGTAAAAATCAAGGCGGCGGAAAATTCCGAACCGGTCGCGCAGCGGCGCCGAAAGAAGCCCGACGCGGGTGGTGGCTCCGACCATGGTAAAGCGTTTCAGACGAAATCGGTGGCTGCGGGCGTGAACGCCCTTGTCGAATACGAAGTCGATCGCGAAATCCTCCATCGCCGGGTAGAGCAGTTCTTCGACCGGTTTGGGAAGCCGGTGGATTTCGTCGATAAACAGGATGTCTCCGGACTCCAGGTGCGTCAGGATGCCGATCAGGTCTCCGCCCTTTTCGAGGGCCGGGCCGGATGAGAGCGTCAGACTCGATCCCATTTCGTTGGCAACAATATGCGCCAACGTCGTCTTACCGAGGCCGGGAGGTCCGTGAAGCAGCACGTGATCAATGGGCTCGCTGCGCTGCGAAGCCGCTTCAATGGCGATTTTAAGTGTCTCGACCACATCGGCTTGGCCGACGTAATCGACCAGCCGCCGGGGGCGCAGCGATACGATTTCCGATTCCTGGTCCTCCTCGCGCGCCCGCCCGGATACCAGGCCTTGCTTGTCGTCCGAAGTGTAGGTGATAATGTCGTCGGTCATGCAGCTTCCTTACAGCGTGAACCGCTCCGGGCGTAACCGCTCTCAGTGGCCGAAACCCTGTCCCGCCGAACCTCAGCTCAAGTTGAACCTGTTCACGGACCGGAGTAATAACGACGCCCCCGCCATGGCCGAGCGCTCAATCGTCCCCTCCGCCGGATCGTTGACTCCCCGGCAGCTCGCCCCGGTAGACTTCCTCGAAGAGGCCCTCCGGTGTCGCGATGGCGTGGTTGCGCTTGAAGGCCTCGGCGATCATCCGCTTGGCATCGGCCACGCGGTGGCCCAGCTGATTGACCATGACGTCGAGCACCTGCTGAGCGACATCGTCGGCCGCCGGTGGCGGAGCTTTGGATTCCGTCCGCATCAAGGCGAACTTGCCCACGCGGCCCTCCAGAGTGGCGATAATTTTCTGCGCCGTCCGTTTGCCGATCCCCTTGAGCCGCGCCAATGAATCCAGATCCCGCGCTTCAATGGCTCTGGCGATCTCACCGATGGGCAGCGTCATGGCCTTGACGGCCTTCAAGGGGCCGATATCGTCTACGCTGATGAAATTCTGGAAGAACTCCTTTTCGATTTCATGGATGAACCCGATCAAAACGGGTTTGGGCTGCCGCTCGGTCTGTTGATAATAGACATGCAGTGCCAGTTCATCGCCGGCCTGTCGATCGGACAACGCCTCCATCACGACGGCCGGCACCAGAATCTCAAAGCCGATCTGGTTGGCGAGCACGAGCAATCGGTCGTCTTCTTTCTTCAGAATTTTGCCCTGGATATATCCGATCACGGCCGCATCATCCTTGGGTAACTGCTCGGCTCCAAAAGCGTGCCCCTGCCACCGAGTCGCTATGGGCTCCTCGACGAAATCAGCGGCACGCAGCGCCGATTCTCGTTGGTCGACGGATGCAGCGATACAGGCCAATGATCGCCAATCCGAGTGCGTCCGAGGCATGGTAAGGCCGAATGGGGACCGGGTGATTCAGATGCCGACGCACGGCGCGTTCCAGCTGGATCTTGGAAGCGTTTCCGTTTCCGGTAAGCACGTGTTTAGCTTCCCGCACCGGGATCGTGGTGCACCGAACCCTGGTCTGAAAAGCTGCGACCATCACCAAGCCAGATACCTGGCCCAGAGAAATCCCCGATTTGGGATATTCCTTCAAGGAAAAAACGTCCTCGACCACCACCAGGTCGGGCGTTTCTTGCGAAAGCAATTGGAGAAGCCGGGAGAAGATTCGGTCGAGCCGTTCAGGCAAAGGTACGGCAGGAGGCGTGGTGATGCATCCAAAGGAGTAACCCTGCACATCGAGACCCCGGCCTCGGACGAATCCGACGCCGGTCGCCGCCAGCCCGGGATCCACGCCCATAATTTTGAACATCGCGCCCAACCGGTTGCCGAGGAACCACGAGCCGTCCGCGGTCGGACCGCAGCTGGTCAGCGCAGTTCCTTGAGTTTGTCGGAAGCGGCCTTGGCCTCGGCGGTTTGCGGGAACTTGCGCACCAGTTCTTCAAAAATTAGCCGCGAGTTGACCTTGTCTCCCAACGCAAGAAATGCGTGGCCTTGTTTCAAGAGCGCGGCGGGCACCTTGTTGCCCTTGGGATATTTTTCGATCACTTTTTGGTATTCGAGGATCGCTTTTTCGTAGGACTTCTCACGAAAAAAGGTCTCGCCGATCCAAAATTGGGCATTGTCGGCATTGGCGGAATTCGGATAGCGCTGGATCAGTTCCTCAAACGTCTTGCGGGACAGTCCGGAGTTGCCCTGATCGAACGCCTGTTTGGCCCGGTTGTAAAGCTCATCCTCGGACGGGACCTTGGCCAGGGCATCCGGTTTGATCTTTGACTCTGGCTTGGCGGAGCTACCGGCGGGTTCTATCTTCAGGTATTCTTCGATGCGCGCCAGCCGTTGGGCGTGCTGACTGCTGGCATCTTCCAAGCGAGCCAGCCTGTCCTCCCGCGGCCGTTCTCCAGATTCGGGGCTGCCGGTCTTTTGGCGCATGGCATGCTCCATCTCATCGGTGCGGCCGGCAAGCCCGCGGAGTTCTTCCCGCAGTTCGTCGATTTGGGCCCGAAGTGAAGCGGACATCTGGCGCAGAGCCTGTTCATTGGCCTCGCGGGACCGGGCGATCTCATCGCTCCGCCGGCGCTCTTCGGATTCGCGCAGTTCGATTTCGCTCAACCGCGAGTCGATCGTGGTGACATCCCGGCGCGTGGCACATCCCTGAACGACGCTCATCAGCAACAACGGCAAGAGCATCCACTGCCATCTTCCACCCATACGATTCACCCTACCCTTGTATCCCGTGATGGCGCCCGGAGGCGATACAACAGACGGCAAACGACGCGCTGGTGCGTTCGTTTGCCGTCTGTTGGGTTACGCACTTTCGATGGGGTCGAGCACCGATGCGGCATGCAACGGTGCTCGGCCGATCGCAAAGGTTTTAGTTGATCACAAAACCGTCGTTGCGGTTCTTCGCCCAGGCTTCCTCTTTCGAGCGGGGATCCAGCGGGCGCTCTTCACCGTAGCTGATCGTTGAAATCCGCTTCGCGTCAATTCCGAGATCCACCAGGAATTTCTTCGCGGACTCGGCCCGACGCTCGC
>CAZEKN010000065.1:0-10289 GCA_964512755.1 uncultured Desulfatibacillum sp.
AGCAGATGCTGCCGGATTCCGGGCAGTCCGGCGGGCAGATGAAATCGGCGTTGCTGGCATACCAATGCCCCTTGCCGCCACGCATGGCGTTGGGGAGCAGGCCGGCCAGTTCAGCCGCCAGTGCCTGAGGCTCGACGCGGGCGTTGCCGGGAAGACATGCCCGTACCCACTCGTAGGCCACATGGACCGGAGCGGCCGCTACGATCCATTGCTTTTGAAGTGGACTTACGAGTCGGCTTTTCAAGAAGCCGATCCCGTCGGCTTCAATCACCTGGAAGCCGCCAGCTATAAGCATTCGACACCGGCTGGGGTCCTTCTCCACGATGAGGATATCGGCTGCCGGACCCGCACGGCCGATGGTTTCGGCTGCCCGCCGCCCGAACTTTCCGCCGCCGATGATCCAGAATTCCTGCATGCGCCCCCGCCCGGATCGGCTGTTTGCGCCGAAGTTGAGAGCTTGTTATTACGGCCCGGGCACAGCCTTGTCAAACACGATCGCATTTGCTAAACAAAACTCGTGAAAGTACCTGAACTCAAAACCAAAATCATCCTGGCATCGCAGTCCCCGCGGCGCCGTTACCTGCTCGAAAGAGCCGGCCTGCGGTTTGCCGTCATTCCGAGTCGGTTGGACGAAGCGTCGGTTACCGCGGCCAGCCCGGATGATTATGTTCGCGAACTGGCGCAGGCAAAAGCCATGGACATCGCCCGGATGCATCCCAAGAGCTGGGTGATCGGGGCCGACACGGTGGTGGTGGCCGATGGCCGCATCCTGGGCAAGCCGGCCTCAACCGCGCAGGCCCGCGACATGCTGCGCCGGCTGAGCGGACGGATGCACCAGGTGCTGACCGGCTTCTGCATCTGCCGGCTGTCCGGCGAGCGCCTGTTTACCGACGTCGTGCGTACGGATGTGCTATTTAAAGCCCTGACGGACGACGAAATCGAATGGTACATCCAGACCGGCGAGCCCTTCGACAAAGCCGGCGCGTATGCCATTCAAGGCATCGGCACGTTTCTGGTGAAACGCATCAACGGCTCCTACACCAATGTGGTCGGGCTTCCGGTGTGTGAAGTGGTCGAATTCCTGATCCAAGAGCAGGTGATCGGGTTCGACCGGCCGCACCCGCTGGCCGGCGGCCCGCACGGCGAGAGCGCAGCGAGCGACCCATGAATACCATTGCAGCCCGACTGACCGCCCTCACTTCCCGCATCCGCACCGCGGCGGCCGCTGCGGGCCGATCCGCCGGCGAGATCCGTCTGGTGGCGGCCAGCAAGACCTTCCCGCCCCCGGCCATCCGGGAAGCGGTCGCGGCCGGCGTGTCCGACATCGGTGAAAACTACATTCAGGAGGCGCGCGACAAGTACGCCGCTCTCCAGGGCACCCCGGTGAGGTGGCACTTCATCGGCCATCTCCAGACCAACAAGGCCAAATATGCCGTCCGGATGTTCGACCTCATCCACACCGTGGACTCCTATCGCCTGGCCCTCGAACTCGACCGTTGCGCTCAGAAAATCAACAAGGTCCAGGCCGTCCTCATCCAGGTGAACCTCGCCGGGGAAGCGTCTAAATCGGGGGTGGCGCCCGAGGAGGCACTGCCGCTCATTCGCCGGGCTGCCGCGCTCGAACACATTGCGGTCAAGGGCCTCATGACGCTTCCGCCCTATTTCAATGCGCCGGAGAAGGTTCGCCCGTTCTTTGCCGCTTTGCGCCGGCTGCGCGACCGCATCGCCGCGGAGCAGTTGGAAACCACCGGCCTGCAGGAGTTGTCCATGGGCATGACCGGCGATTTCGAGGCCGCTGTCGCCGAGGGCGCGACGCTCGTGCGCATCGGCACGGCCATTTTCGGAGAACGGCCATGAGGCTCCTGCTGCACATCTGCTGCGCCCCCTGCTCGATCGTACCGGTGGCCGAGCTGCGTTCGGCCGGGACGGCGGTCACCGGCTTCTTCTACCGCCATAACATCCATCCCTTTTCCGAGTGCCGACGCCGCCAGGACACCTTGCAGGACTACGCCGGCCGGATCGGCATTGAGATGATCTGGCAGCCGGGCTACGACCTGGAGGGGTTCATCCGCAGCCTGGTGTATCACGAAGACGAGCGCTGCCTCATTTGCTACCGTCTGCGGCTGGAGGCCACCGCCGCTCTGGCGCGGCAGGGCAACTTCGACGCCTTCTCGACCACCCTGCTCTACAGCCGCTATCAAAAGCACGACCCTATCCGGGAAATCGGTGAATCCGTCGGACGCACGCTGGGCGTTCCGTTCCATTACCGCGATTTCCGGCCCGGGTGGCGACAGGGCGTCGATGAATCGCGACGCATCGGCCTTTACCGCCAGAAATACTGCGGGTGCATTTACAGCGAAAAAGAACGCTTTTTCCGCGAATAGCCGGCTACGGATTCTTTCAGGGACGTCATGTACGGAAACTTCATCTATTTCATCCTGGTTCTGCTGATCTACCTGACCTACCAGCCCCCCGAGGATCCGACCTTCGGCGGCATCGAAGGCCTCCTCCTGTTCGGCGGGCTTTTGCTGGCATTCGCCGGACTCACGCGCATCATGTTCCGCCGCATCGCACGCCAGGCCGGGCAGGCGGATTTCGCGCGCCTGGACCAGCGCTTTCACGCGACGCAGCTGCGCTGCTCGATTCTGGCCGTGGCGATCTTCGCACTGAACATTTACGCGCTCAACCTGCCTTCCTACGTGAACCACCTGCCGCTGTTCAACCGTTGGCCGACCCTGCAGGCGTTCATCTTTTTGATGCTTTTCATGGGCTATCTCGGCGTGGTCTGGGGCTGCGCCTACGACGCCTACCGCGAACTGTATCATCCGCAATTCACACGCTGGGAGTACGTCGGATCCAACATTTCGTTTTCGGCGCCCATTCTGCTTCCCTGGCTGCTGCTTTCGGGAGTCACTGACCTGATCCAGACCCTGCCGCTCTCAAGCGTGAAGGCGTTTCTGGATACCACCGAAGGCCAGACCGTCTATTTTTGTTCCTTTCTGGCCATCGTCGCCGTGGCTGGCCCGCTCATGATCAAGACGTTTTGGCGCTGTCGACCGATGGACCCCGGCCGCCAGCGTGAACGCATCGAGCAGCTGTGCCGAAGAGCCGGTATGGCTTATCGGGACATTCTGTATTGGCCGCTGTTCGGCGGCAAAATGATCACCGCCGGCGTGATGGGTCTGGTCCGACGATTCCGCTATATCCTGGTAACCCCATCTCTGCTCAATCTGCTCGCTCCGGAGGAAATCGACGCCGTGATCGGCCACGAGATCGGCCACATCAAGAAAAAGCACCTGTTGTTCTATCTGTTGTTCTTTACGGGCTATCTATCCCTTTCCTATGTTACCTTTTATGTCACCGTGTACGCCGTGATTTTCATCGAACCCGCATGGAGGCTCGTGCATCGCTCGGGAGCCAACCCCGGAATGATGACCTCCATCGTTTTCAGCGTAACGATCATCTGTGTCTTTCTGGCCTATTTCCGGTACGTGTTCGGTTTCTTCATGCGCAACTTCGAGCGACAGGCGGACGGCTACGTCTTCTCGCTGTTTGACAGCGCCGCCGCCCTGATTTCAACCTTTCACAAGATCTCTCTGACCAGCGGCCAGCCGGCCGACCGTCCCAACTGGCACCACTTCAGCATCCGCCAGCGGATCGATTTCCTGAAAAAATGCGAACAGGACCGGAGCTGGATCCGCCGCCACGACGCCCGCGTCCGTCGCGCCATCGGACTTTACCTGGCCGGGCTGGCGCTGCTGGCCGTATTCGGCTATCAACTCAACATGGGGGCGATGGGCGCCAAGTTGGGGGATCATCTCATCGCCACCGTCATCCTGCGCGAAATCGAGCGCGCCCCGGAAAACCCCCGCCTCTATGGTCTGTTGGGCGACTTGCATTACCGGCGCCAGAACTTCGCCGAGGTTCAACAGGCTTATGAAAAATCCCTGGCGCTGATGCCGGACCAGCCCCAGGTGCTGAACAACCTGGCCTGGCTGCTCGCCACCAGCCCCGACGAGCGTCTGCGTGATCCGGTCCGCGCGCTGGCGTTCGCCCGTCTGGCGGCCCGGCTCGACCAGTCCGCTTACATTCTGGACACGCTGGCGGAGTGCTATTTTTTAAACGAAGACTACGAGCGGGCGGTGGAGGCAGGCCGGCGCGCGCTGGCCCGGGCCGAGGGCGACCGCAGCCACTATGAAGCGCAGCTGCGCCGATTCACGCAAGCCGTCGAAAAATAGGCGGCGTCTGGCGCCAGGCTTACTTTTGCGGCGGGCCCCCTGATTTGAGTTTCCGGCCGTTGAGGTAGAGTTTGCGCCCGCCCCCGGCGATCAGAAACACGGCCATGAAATACAGGCAGAAATAGATGAACGGAACGGCGCCGGAGAAGGATTCGATCTGCCGAATCTGGGGCATCACCTGAGGGATTCGGAAAAAAAGGCCGACGCCGGCCATCACCAGCAGAAGCCCCCAGACGAGTTGGAGCGTGGCTTTTGTGTTCTCATCCATATCGACAAGCCTTCAGAAAAGGAGATCAGCATCCGGGGTTCAGGACCGGCAAAAGCACGGCCAGCTTTTTTCCTGAACCCTACATCCCGAACCCTTCCCTTACCCCTGCAGCTTCCCCGTGAACACCGCCTTGCGTTTTTCCAAGAATGCCGTGGTGCCCTCTTTGGCATCGGTGCTCGCCAGGGTCAGGGCGAAGGCATCGACTTCAATACTGCAGCCGGTGGCCAGATCAGTGTTCAAGCCGCGGTTGATTGCCTGTTTGACCGCCCGCAGCGAAACCCGCCCCTTGGCGGCGATGTCGCGAGCGGTTTTCAGTACTTCTTCCATCAGTCCGGCGGAGGGAACGACTTTGTTGACCAGGCCGATTTGCGCCGCCTCGGCTGCGCTGATCATTTTGCCGGTGAAGATCAGTTCCTTGGCCCGGTTGGCGCCGACCAGCCGCGGCAGCCGCTGGGTGCCGCCGAACCCCGGAATGAGTCCGAGATTGATCTCGGGCAGGCCGAATTTAGCGTTCTCGGCGGCATAAATGAAATCGCAGGCCAGCGCGATTTCGCTGCCGCCCCCCAGCGCGAATCCGTTCACCGCCGCCATCACGGCAATCGGCAGCTCTTGCAGCTTCGCGATGATGGCATGCCCGGCGCACGAAAACACTTTGGCCTGAAGCGCCGTATAAGTTGCCAGCTCGGTGATGTCCGCTCCGGCCACAAAGGCTTTTTCGCCGGCGCCAGTCAAAACGAGCACACGGACACCCTCGTCCGCGGCGATCTCGTCCAGCGCCCGGGACAGTTCCGCCAGCAAGGTTTGGTTCAAGGCGTTCATCGCCTTGGGCCGGTTGAAGGTGATCGTGGCGATCCCCTGGTCCACCTGGAACAGAATGTCTTCGTAGGCCATGGCTCTCCTTCCCCGAGGCAAGTTGAATCGTTTGGTTGGATATTATCCCGATGACCCCGGCGCAGGCACGCTGAAGGCCGTCGGGTTGATTTCCCGGATGTAGCTTCGCAACCCCTGAACAATCGATTCGGCCAGATGCTCCTGATAGCTCGCGGTAGTGAGCAGGCGGCATTCCTCGCGGTTGCTGATGAACGCGGTCTCGACCAGGATCGAGGGCATGCGGGCACCCAGCAACACATAAAAAGGCGCCTGCTTCACCCCTTTGTCTTTGACGCGGTCGTAACCCCGGCGATTCAGGTTTTTTATCAATGCGGTTTGCACCATCTCGGCCATGCGGCTGGATTCGTTGATTTTGGCGTTCTTGAGCAGATCGTTGAGAATGGAATGCAGATCGCTGATGTTCTTGGTGGATGTGGCATTCTCCATGGCGGCCACGCGGATGGACTCGTCGTCGGTAGCAAGGTTCAGGTAATAGGTCTCGGTCCCGTAGGCGCGCGGATCGCGCGAGGCGTTGGTGTGGATGGAGACAAACAGGTCGGCGCCGCGGGTGTTGGCGAAAGCCGTGCGCTCTTCTAGAGTCAGATAACGGTCCTCCGTACGAGTGAGAATGGTCTCCAGGTTCATGTCCTCGCGGATTTTGCGGGCCACGCGCTTGGCGATCTCCAGCACCACATCTTTTTCATGGACCCCCGGGATGAAACCGGGGGCTCCGAAATCTTTGCCGCCGTGACCGGGGTCGACGACGATGCGCCGGACCCCTAACGCGAGCTGTCGGGCCAGGGCTCCGCGCGGGACCTTCCGGCTGCGTTCGACCGCTGAGCCGGCCGGCGGCGGCGCGGCGTCCTCGTCACGGTCCGTGGCGATCGACCCCGTGCCGTTGCGCCCCCAGACATCGATGACGATGCGGAACGGGTCGCGTAGCGAAAAAACCTTGTACGTGTCAAAGGATTTGATGTCCACCACCACCCGCACGGAGTCGAGCGTGTATCGAGCGGCGCGGGCGTCGCTGAGCAGGTCGTCGTTGATCGGGATGGTCTTCTGCTTGCCGCCGCCCATGGTGCTGTTGCTCAGGTCCACATAAAGGCGCGGCGGCTTTTCGATGGTCGGATCTTTTTTAAGCAGTCGGTGCGTGAAGTCGGTTTCACGATCGACGTAGACCACGACCCGGGTGTAGTTCGGGTTCGACCAGTGCCGCAGGTCCTGCACGACGGCAAGCCCCTCTTCACCCTCGGCCGGCTTGACGGGCCCAGCGATGATCTCCGGCGGAGCCGGGGCGGCCGGTTCGCTCGGAAAGCTCGTCACCGGCGGAGGCAGTGGTCTGCGCGCCACAGCTTCAGCCGGGGGGCGGATCAGACGCATGGCCTTCAACTCCTGAGAGGCCTTGGCCGCGTACGGGCTTTCCGGGAATTCTTTGGAGACCTTCTCGAAGTTCTCGCGGGCGGCTCGCAGATCCGAGTCGAACTTCAGGCGCTTGTGCAGATCCTGGTAGAGGACCCCCTCCAGGTAAAGCGCCTGAGCAGCTGTCGGGCCGGCCGGGTCTTCCAGATATGCATTGTGAAAGCGGCCGATGCACAGCATCCATTCACGCCGGGTGTTTTCAGTGGGCTGGTGGCCACGCAGTTTCTGGAAGCAGGCATCCGCCTTTAGCAGTTGACTCGCAGCGCCCGAGGAGGCACCGGCCGCCGGGGAGGCGGTTTTCGTCTCGGCGGGCTTCTTGGGCCTGTCCCTTGCGGCCGCAACCGGCGTCCCTCGGGAAATCTCTTTCGCCGGCGGGTCTTCTTTGATCGCCACCGGTCCGGCGTTCAGCCGTTGAAGCTCGGCGCCGGCCCGATCGCGGTAGCCGCTGTCAGGAAACTTTTTCTGGAGCTGCTCGAAAAGCTCCGCCGCGGCCTTTTTATCGGCGTCGTTCCGTGAGCTTCTGTGCAGATCCGCGTACAGGAGTCCGCTGTGGAATAGGCTGGCAGGCGCCCATGGGCCCTTGGGGTCTTGACGGTAGACGGCCTGAAATTTGTCGATGCACTGGGTCCAGTTCGATCGGATCTTGGTCTTCTGGGGGCTTTTGCGCAGCTCGCGCGTGCAGGCTTCGGCGTCGAAAAACGCATCACTGACCCCTGGTCCGGCGGCATAGCCGGCGCCGAGGAGTTCGATGAACAGAAAGAGGTTGATCCAAACGAAGCAAAGCGATCTATACATCATGAATCACGTCGATGATCCGCAAGCGAATTAAGACAGTTTATCGCAAAAAATTAAAGTTTTCCATAGGAATCCGCCGAATTTTTTTCGGGAAGCACGCCGGTGCCGCCTTCCAAGCGGGCCATTTCCTGCAGCCGATTCAACAGGTTCAAGGCCTCAAGCGGCGAGGTCCGGCTGATATCCAGCTCGCGCAGTTTTTCGATCACCTGGCTCTCGGGCGGCCGGAACAAATCGAGCTGCATCGGTGAAGATCGGGCCGTCTTTGGCGATCGGTCAGACCATGCGAATCCATGCTCCCCATTCTCGATGCTCAAGAGAATTTTCTTGGCGCGCGCGATCACCTCGGCCGGAATGCCGGCCAGCCTCGCGACTTGGATCCCATAGCTGCGATTGGTGCCGCCGGGCACCAGCTTGCGCAGGAAAATAATTTCGTCGTTCCACTCCCGGACGGCAATATTGAGGTTGGTAACCCGCGGCTTGCGGTCGGCCAGCTCGGTCAGCTCATGATAGTGGGTCGCGAAAAGCGTCTTGACCCCCTTTTGACGCAGATCGTGCAAGTATTCGGCCACCGCCCAGGCGATGCTCAACCCGTCGAAGGTGCTGGTCCCGCGGCCGATCTCATCCATGATGACCAGGCTGCGTTCGGTGGCGTTGTGCAGGATGTTGGCGGTCTCCTGCATCTCCACCATGAAAGTGCTCTGCCCCTGAGACAGGTTGTCCAGGGCGCCGACACGCGTGAAGATCCGGTCGACGATGCCGATGCCGGCCTTGCGCGCCGGAACGAAGCTGCCCATCTGGGCCATGATGACCGACAGCGCCACCTGGCGCAGAACGGTGGACTTCCCGGCCATGTTGGGCCCGGTGATGATCAAAACCTGACGGGCGTCGTTGTCCATTTCGACGGTATTCGGCACGAAGCGTTCCCCGGTGATCATTTTCTCGACCACCGGGTGCCGGCCGTCTTCGATCCGGATGGCGCCGTCATCCAGAATCTGCGGACGGCAGTAGCCATTTTGAGCAGCCACCTCGGCCAGGTTCAACAGGCAGTCGAGCCGAGCCAGAAAGCGGGCGACCGAGAGAATTTCGGGATGATGCCGCACGACCTCGTCCCGGATCTCCTGAAACAGCCGGAGTTCTAGAACGGCCCGCTGCTCCTCGGCGCCCATAACCTTGGTTTCGAACTGCTTGAGCTCGTCGGTGATAAAACGCTCGGCGTTCACCAGCGTCTGTTTGCGGACATAATGCGTAGGCACCGCACCCGCCCGGCTCTTGGGCACTTCAATGTAATAGCCGAACACCTTGTTGAAACTCACCTTGAGGGCGGTGATCCCGGTGCGCTCCTTCTCACGCACTTCCAGTTGAGCCAGATAGCCCTTGGCATCCGAGCTGATGCGCACCAGCTCATCGAGCTCCGGGTTGAAACCGGGTTTGATCAGCCCGCCTTCGTGCAGCGTCAGCGGCGCGTCTTCACGAATGGCGCACTGGATCAGCTCCGCCAGTGTCACGAGCTCGTCGATCGTTTCATCCGGCCGATAGGCTTCGGAGCTGAAGCCGATGAGTGCGGCCCAGAGGGCCGGCAGGGCCTGCAGCGAACTCCTCAACGCCACCAGATCGCGCGCGTGCGCCTGCCCCATCACCGTCTTGCTGCCGAGGCGCTCCAGATCATGGACGTCTTTCAGGCGCTCCCGCAGCTCCCGGCGCAGCCCCTCGCGCTCCCTGCCTTCAGCGACGGCCGCCAGGCGCATTTCGATTTCGCGGGCCTCGCGCAGCGGGCTCCGCAGCCATTCGGCCAGAAGCCGCGCACCCATCGCCGTGCGGGTGTGATCGAGCACGCTCAGCAGGGTTCCGCGGCGGGTGCCGGTGCGGATGTTGCGAATCAACTCGAGGTTTTGGCGGCTGACTTCGTCCACCACCAGGCATCGGTCCAGCCAGTAGGTCTCCAGCCGACGCAAATGGGCGGTTTTCTGTTTCTGGGTTTCGCCGACATAAAAGACCAGCGCCCCGGCCGCGCTCACCCCGGCGGTAAAGGACTCGCATCCGAACCCCCCCAGCGTCAAAGAGCCCAGCTGCTCGGTCAGACGGTCGTAGCCGCGGCGGTAGTCGAACGCCTGGTCTTCGATGTAGCTGAAAGCAGCATCCGCGAACAGAGCGGACGCGCGTTGAACCCAGCCCTCGCCGGGGTTTCTGCGGGCGCTTTCGGGCAGCAGGAATTCGCGCGGGCTCAGCCGCCGTGCCTCGTCCAGAACCTGGGATGGATCGGATGATTCCGTGACTCGAAACGTCCCGGTGGAAATGTCCAGGTAGGCTAACCCGCTCACCCCTTTGGTCTGGAAAACGGACAGGATAAAATTATTCGTGCGCGCGTCCAGGAATTCCTCGTCGATGATCATGCCGGGGGTGATAACACGTACGACTTCACGGCGAACCAAACCCTTGGCTGCGGCCGGATCCTCCACCTGGTCGCAGACCGCTACCTTGTACCCGCGCTCAATGAGCCGGGCGATGTAGCCGGATGCGGCCCGGTGCGGAACTCCGCACATCGGGATCGGTGAAGGGTCGTTCTTGTTGCGGGAGGTGAGGGTGATTTCGAGGATGCCGGATGCGAGCTCGGCGTCTTCGAGAAACATCTCATAGAAATCACCCATGCGGTAAAAGAGAATGGCATCCGGGTAGTCGCCCTTGATGGCCAGATACTGCTG
>CAZEKN010000066.1:0-4744 GCA_964512755.1 uncultured Desulfatibacillum sp.
AGCGCGGTTTGAACAGGGTGGTTTGAAGGCGCCATATGACGGCCAAGGCAACAAGCGCCAGCCCGCAGAGGAACGGCAGGAAGCCGGCGCCCGGAGCAATCAGGATGCCGAGCTTGAGATAATAATAGGAGTAGTAGACCACGAAAATACCCAGCCCGATAACGACCAGATTGGCGACATGGTCAGACTTGCTCATTAGTCCTCCGGCTTGAGTTTTGTGCAGTGCCCAGCCCTCGGAAAGAGCGACTTGGTCTCTGGTTTTGCCTCGATGCCGTTTGGGGAGGGTGCCGTTCAGGGAGTTGGCATTGTGCCACAGGTCGATCCGAGGGCCGAACGGGATGTGATCGGGCATGTCGCCACGCACGGCTGCCTGCAATCGCTGTCGGTGGGTCATCATCGTTTGATTCTCCCTGCAGGGAAACTGCATCGCAGGCCTGGATCTGGCATCAAAATCCATCGATGAGTGGCTGGTTTCTAAAAGTAATACCAAATGTATTTTTATTGTCAATAAAATAATTGACAATTAAATTCTTATTGTATACAATTTTTCCATTATGGATAAAAGCACGGTTTACGAAGACATCCGACGGCAGATCGTCGAGGAAAAGCTGGCGCCGGGGCAGTGGTTGATCGAGCGCGAGCTCTGTGAAACCTACAGCATGAGCCGTACCCCCATCCGGGAAATCCTCTGGAAGCTGACGGCCGACGGTTTTCTGGAACAGGAGGCCAACCGGGGGTTTGTGGTTCGCCGGCTCGGTCTCGAGCAGATCTTCGAAATCTTCCAGACGCGCGAAGCCATCGAAGGCATGGCCGCCCGGCTGGCGTGCCGCAGAGGCGGCGAGGCGTTTCGCGCGAAGCTGCGCGACATCAAGAAAAAAATCGCCAACGCCCATATCGAATCCGATCCTTCATTGGGAATCGCGCTGGGCCGCGAACTTCACCGGGCCATCATGGGCGCCGCCAACAACGGCATCCTGGCGGATATCAACGAACGGCTTGAAAATCTGACCGTTCTCACGGCCAACATCACCAAACGCTCGCCCGCCATCGAAAAGGCTTCGGGCGACGCCCATCTCAATATCATCAACGCCATGCTTCAGCAGGACGAGGAAAAAGGCGAGCAATTGATGCGCGAGCACCTGCGGCAAACCTGCCGGCACGTCGTCGATCAGTTTTACCCCGGCATGCTCGAAGTATCCTCGAGCGGCAATCATAAATAGGAATTCAACGTCAGCCGATTAACCACCAAAGGAGCAACTCATGGCCGTTCAAAAGCTTCGTGAAGGCAAAAGAGTCGTCGGCACCATGGTGCGCATGATTCAAAACCCCGCCGTGGCCGTGGTCGCGCACAACGCCGGCATGGATTTCATCATGCTCGATTTGGAGCACGGCCCCTACACGATGGAGACGGTGGGCGATGTCTTCAAAGTGGGCCGGGCCCTCGGCATCGGCTGCTTCGTCCGCGTGCCGGAGCTCGCCAAGGGCTACGTTTCGCGCGCGCTGGACTGCGGCGCCACCGGCGTCATGGTTCCGATGCTGGAATCGGTCGAGCAGGCCAAGCTGCTGGTGCGCTGGGCCAAGTTCGCGCCGCTCGGCGGACGCGGCTTCGGCGGCGCCGGCGGCCACAGCAACTTCATCGGGGTCACCCCGGACGCCACCCCGGCCTTCATGGCCAAAGCCAATGTCGACACCATCGCCATCGCTCAAATCGAAACCGCTCAAGCCATTGAAAACATCGACGCCATCGCCGCCGTGCCGGGCATCGACGCCCTGCTCATCGGGCCAAACGACCTCGCTATTTCGATGGGATGCGCCGGCGATCTTTTGGGGGAGACGTTGGACAAAGCCATCGGCAAGGTGGCGGCCGCCGCCAAGAAGCACGGCAAGATTTTCGGCATGCACGCCCCGGATCCGCTCACCGAGCGCTGGGCGCCCAAGGGGCTCGCGCTCCTCATGAGCAACCTGGACACGAATATTCTGACGGCCGGCTTCAAGGCGATCTGCCAAAAATACAAAGCCTGATCCGTCAGGATCCATCCATCCGCGTGAAGCGAGCAAGGAGGTTTTCAAATGGCATACAAAGTGTTGATCCCGCAGGATGTGGCGCAGCCGGGCAAGGACTACCTGAGCGAGCGCGGGTACGAGATCAAGATGGGCAGGGGCGTCACGCCGGATGCCATCGCGGCCGACGTGGTCGACTGCGACGCCATCCTGGCGCGAACGGCGTCCTTTCCGGCCAAGGTATTCGAGGCCGGCCGGAAGCTGAAAGTCATCTCGCGCCACGGGGTCGGCGTCGATAATATCGATGTGGCCAAGGCGACCGAGCTGGGCGTATGGGTGACCTTTGCGCCGGAATCCAACGCCAACACGGTGGCCGAACACGCCATTGGCTGCATCCTCGCCCTGGCGCGCAATTTCATCCAGTTGGACCGGGAGACGCGCGCCGGCAACTGGGGGATCCGTGACAAACTGCTGGGGGCCGACCTGGCCGGCAAAGTGATGGGCATCGTGGGCCTGGGCAAGATCGGCCGCCGCGTGGCGCAGAAAGCCTCGCGCGGCCTTGACATGCAGGTCGTCGGCTACGATCCGTTCTTAGCGCCGGAGCAGATGACCGAATTCGCCGCCCCGGCGGCTTCGATGGAAGAGGTTTTCCGTTCGGCGGACTTCGTGAGCGTTCACATCCCGGGCGGCGCCGCAACCAAGGGCATCGTCAACAAGAAGTTGTTTGCCCTCATGAAGAAGACGGCCTTTTTCATCAATGCCTCGCGCGGCGACGTGGTGGCGGAGGCGGACCTGATCGAGGCGCTCCGCGCAGGCACCCTTGCCGGCGCGGCCATCGATGTCTACGAAAAAGAACCCCCGCAGCAGGATAACCCTCTGATGGGAATGGGCAACGTGCTCCTGACCCCGCACAACGCCTCGCAGACCCGCGAGTGCATGATCCGCATGGCCCTGCACGCGGCCCAGGGAATCGACGAGGTGTTGTCCGGCAAACGCCCGACCTGGCCGGTGAACGATCCGGCGAAGAGGAGGTAGGAATGGCTTTCATCCCAACGGGCATCATCCCCGCCATGGTGACCCCGCTCACCAAGGATGGGAAGGTCAACGAGAAAGGTCTGCGCCGGTTTGTCGACTACCTGATCCAGGGCGGGTCCCACGGGCTTTTCGTGGTCGGCACCACCGGAGAGTTCTACGGGCTTTCGGCCGAGGAAAAGAAGGAGCTGTTCGAAATTACCGTGGACCAGACCCGCGGCCGGGTGCCGGTGTATGCCGGCACCGGCGCGATCACCACGCGCGAGGTCATCCAATTGACCCGCCTGGCCGAGGAGGCCAAGGTGGACGCGGTGTCGGTGCTGACCCCGATGTTCATCAACCCGAGCCAGAAGGAGCTGATCGAGCACTACACAGCCATCGCAGCCTCGACGAGCCTGCCGGTGCTGCTTTACAACAACCCGCCCAAGACCGGGGTGAACCTCGCTGCAGCCACGGTCGCCAAGCTCGCCGACGTGCCCAACATCGTCGGGATCAAGGACTCGTCCGGAGACTTCACCCTCACCGGCGAATACATCCGCCTGACGCGGGACAAGGACTTCCACGTCCTGCTGGGCCGCGACACGCTGATCCATGCCGGCCTGTGTTACGGCGCGCGGGGATCGATTGCGGCCTGCGCCAACGTGGCGCCGCGGTTGGTGGCGGACATCTACGACAAATACGTGGCGGGCGATGTCATAGGCTCGCTCGAGGCCCAGTGCAAGCTGGCCCCCCTGCGGATTGCGTTCAACCTGGGGACCTTCCCGGCGGTGATCAAGGAAAGCCTCGAACTGCTCGGCATCGACGCCGGAGCCTGCATGGCGCCGGTCGGCCCCATGAGCGTGGAGGAGCGCCGACAGCTCAAGAAAATCCTTGCCGACATGGGTCTTTTGAATTAATGCGTTGGTCCAACTGCCCGAAAGGAGAAATGAAGATGCCTCAGTTTTGCGCGAACCTGACGATGCTGTTCAATGAAGTCGAATTCCTCGACCGTTTCGAGAAAGCCGCCAGGGCCGGCTTCAAAGGCGTCGAGTATCTTTTCCCCTACGCCTGGAAAAAAGAGCAATTAGCGGAGAAACTCGTGGCCCACGGCCTCACCCAGGTGCTCCACAACCTGCCGGCCGGCGATTGGAATGCCGGCGAGCGGGGCATTGCCTGCATCCCGGGACGGGAAGCCGAATTCCAAGAAGGGGTCGGCCGGGCCATTGAATACGCCAACGCCCTGAAATGTTCTCAGCTAAACTGTCTGGCGGGGCTCACCCCTAAAAATCCTCCGGCTGAAAAAGTCCGTCAGACCCTCGTTGCGAACCTCCGCTTCGCCGCCGCCGCCCTTGCAAAGGAAGGCATCCGCCTGCTGGTGGAAGCGCTGAACGACAAGGACATTCCGGGGTTCCACCTGGTGCGCACGGCGGACGTGATGGCCCTCATCCAGGAGGTCGGCCACCCCAACATTTTTGCGCAGTACGATGTCTACCATATGCAGATCATGGAAGGAAACCTGACCCAGACCATCCGGGCGAACCTTGACCGGATCGCCCATATCCAGATCGCCGACAACCCGGGCCGCAACGAACCGGGTACCGGCGAGATCAATTTCGCCAATCTCTTCAAAGCGATCGACACCGCCGGCTACCGGGGTTGGATCGGCTGCGAATACAAGCCCGCCGGAAAGACCGAGGACGGGCTGAAATGGCTTGAACCGTTCGGCAGCTGA
>CAZEKN010000066.1:4844-9972 GCA_964512755.1 uncultured Desulfatibacillum sp.
CATGGCAAACAAGGCTCATCTTAAAATACTCAAACAGGGGGTTGCGGCCTGGAATCGCTGGCGACGGGACAAGCCTCACGTCATCCCCGATCTGAGCAATGAGAGTATTTTTAAATTAGGTCTTGGGACCACGAATTTCAGCCGAACGGATTTTACCCGGGTAAACTTCCATCGATCGTACCTGCACGTGTTCGATTTGAGGTCGGCCGATTTCAAACAAGCCGATCTCAGCGAGGCCAATCTCACCTCATCCGATCTGCGCGATGCCGACCTCAGAGATGCCAATCTTAAAGGCACCGTTTTCCGCTTTTCCGATCTCCGTGGCGCTGATCTGAGCGGCACGAATCTGCAGCAGGTCAGGTTCGAAGATGCCCATCTCAGCGGTGCAAACCTCAGCGAGACCGATCTGAGCGGGGTTGATCTCCGGGAGATCGATTTGAGCGCCGCAAATTTAAGCCGGGCGAACCTGAGCGGTGCCAGCTTCAAGGGAGCCAATCTGGCTCAAGCGAATCTGCACGGCGCCAATCTCAGCGGCATCGATCTCCGGGGTGCCAATCTGCGGGCGGCTAATCTCAGCAGCGCCTATCTCGGCGGCGCCAATCTCAGCGGCCTGGACCTGAACGGGGTGAACCTGAGGGCAGCCGATCTAACGGACGCGAACCTGAGCGAAACCAACCTCAGTTCAGCCAACCTGAGAGAGGCCGCCATCACGGGGGCCAATCTCGCCGGGGCCGATCTCAAGCGGGCCAACCTCAGCGGGGTGGATATCAGCAGCACCCGTCTCAGCGGCGCCGATTTCAGCGAGGCCAATCTCAATGGCGTGAACCTCAACGGTGTCGATTTCAGCGATGCCAATTTCAGCCGGGTGGATTTCACCGGTGTGGACCTCAGCAAGGCCATTCTGCGAAACGCTCATCTTGAGGGTGCCAATCTGAGCGAGGTCAATCTGTTCGGGAAAAACCTCAGCGATGCGGACCTGAGAGAAGCCGATCTTCGCAAGGCGAATCTGCGTGAGGCCAATCTGAACCGGACCGACCTGTCGCGATCGGATCTCACCGGAGCGCAGATCTATCGAGCCACCCGATACGAGTGGCGGATCGAGGGTATCCGATGCGACTATATCTTTTGCGACCAGGCCGGAGAGATCCCATTTCCAAAAGACAGAAACTTGCGACCGGGTGAATTCGAGCGTCTGTTCAGGCAACTGCCGACGTTGGAGCTGGCGCTGGAGCCGGGCGCCGGCGGCCTGGATGCGTTCGCCCTGGACCAGGCCGTTCAAGTGCTGAACGAAAAGCGGCCCGAACTAGAGCTCAAGTTGGATGGATTTCGCTCGAGCGGGCAACCGCAAGCCGATTTTACGGTGCTTCGCAAGGAGTATTGCGATGAGCAGTTGCCTGAAGAAATCAGGGCCGGTTACCAGGCCCGGATGGCAGCCCTGCGGCGGAGCCAGGCATCCCGGCCAGGTGCTCTGCCGGTGCGCTCCGGCGGCTCGGAGCTGCGAAAGAATCAGCGTTATGAGCGCTTGGAATCCGTACTCGTTGAAAAATCCGAATCGAACCCCATCGGCCCGGCACAATTGAACAACTTCAGCGCTGGAGGCATGATGCTTCGATCGGGGTTTGCCCTACCTCCCGGTGAATTGATCAAGATCCGATTCGACAAACCGCTGCTCGCTTCGATTTCAAACGTGATGACCAGCAGAGTGGTTTGGTGCCGGGATCTCGCCGCCCATGGTGAGGCGGATGCCCGATTCGGCATCGGCGTCAGCCTGGTCCACTGAGGCCTAAGCGCTGGCCTTGCCCTGATCGAATGGAACTCTCACGGGCTTAAAGAACCCCCTTCGGCATCGGTTGCATCGGGTCCCCGCCCAGCACATAGCCGCCGTCCAGCCGGAGCACGCTGCCAGTCATGAAATCGGCGGCGCGCAGGATGAACATCACGGCCTTGACGACATCTTCGGTCGTCCCAGTGCGGCCCAGAAGGGTGTGGTCGCGGATCGCCTGTTTCTGCGCCTCGCTCAGAAGCCCCCAACCTCGGGTGCCCGGACCGTGGCGGGTTTCCACAAAGCCGAGCATGATCTCATTGACACGGACCATAGGCGCGGCCTCACGGGCCCAGGTTTCAGTAAGCAGCGATATAGCACGGCAGGCGGCGGCGTATCCGTCGTTGAACACCGGCACGGCCGCTCCCGATCGCCCGACGACGGCGGCAATCGAGGAGAAGTTGATCACGGCTCCATCGCCCGATGCCATGAGGAAAGGCAGGGCCGCGGCAAACACCCAACGCTTGGCCCGCAGAGTGGTCTCAATTTCGAGGTCCCACTGATCGATGCCATAGGGCCCATGCACGATGGGCCAGCCTCCCCGCTCGATGTTGTTAACCAGCACATCCAGGCGGCCGAAGCGTTCGACGACGGCCTGCACCATGCCGGGAATGCTGTCCGGCTTCCGGAGGTCGGTCCTGAGGATGAGGTAGTCTTCGCTGGCGGCAGCCATTTCCGACGTCAGGGCAGTCAGTTCGTCTTCCCAGTCGAAGTAATTCACCGCGACCGCGGCGCCGGCCTTTGCCAACGCCAGGGCGATGGCCTTGCCGATGCCCTTGATGCCGCCCAGCACCAGAGCGACCTTGCCAGTCATTTCCATATCCAAGCCTCCATGATCAAGCGGATCAACCGGAAAACGGGCTAACGGGCTAACGTCCTTTCCAAAAGCTGCTTCACCCACTCCAGGCCCAGGTGCAGGCGCGCCACCTCATCCGCGTGGGCCCTTTCCACCCGCTCGGGGGGAATGCCGCTCAGGCTTCCATCGTGCAGCCGGTCCTTGAACCCGTCCAGATCATACAGCGCCGTATAGACCCGCTCGGCCAGAGATGGTGGAAGCACTTTTGTACTCAGGCGGGCTTTGAGGCTGATCACCTCCATCAGGCGGTCGTTTTCAGCGTTGTATTTCTCGATGCCCTGATCCGCGATCCAGCCATGCACGGTTTGCCGGTGCGCCGAATTGAACCCCAGGCAGTGCGGTTCTGTAAGAAGCCGGTATTCTTCAACCCGACCGGCAGTGTCGCGGGAATGGCGAACGATGCGCATCAGCGGATAGGTGCGGCAGGAAGAGGGACGGTCGGGATAAACCCGGCAGCCGGACGGGGTAACGAATGGGCAGGTCAGCCGATCCGGATCGCCGGGAGCCAACGTGACGACCGGGAGCCCGGATCCGGGGCCGATATGCCGTCGGGTGTATTCGGCGAGAAAGCGTTGAGAGGACAGGCCGATTCCGTTCTTCAACCGAAGCACATCATAAGGAGTCAGAAGCTGATTAAGGTCCCGGCAGCACTCATTGAAGCAGGCTGTCTGCGGCGAGCAGCAGAACTTAAAAGAACCATCCGGATCTAAAGGGGTTATGCAAGCGTCCATGAGCGGAGTCCTTAGGTCTCTTGATCAACCGTTAGATATTTTAATTTTCGCGAATTGTCATTTGAAATCTGGACTTGACTCTTTTCCGGAGGGCGACAGTCTACGAACCAGCCGGTCTTGAATTTTGTCCTACATTTTGTGCCGAAAAGATGCTTGCCACCTAAATATAGACCTTGCGGGGAAGCCCCTAAATCCGCGGATTTTGAGAGTTTTCGTGCGCTCAAAAATCCTTGACAAGGCATATGGGGAATGGTATGTTCCTACGCCTGCTTGTGATTTATCTATCTGATTTCAATGACAAATTTTAATTTTTTGAGTTACGTCGCGCGTCAGGCTCCGGAGCCTGACGGCGTGTTGTTTTATCCAGAACGTCTTGGCTATCAGCCCCGCTGGCTTAACGTCAATGAAAGGAAGGGAGGTGCAAAATCACCCAACTAAGCCGATCAACCGCTGTATTTCGAGTCACCATTCTTAATCACCCTGAAACCATCTAGGAGGTACCTCAATGCCAAGTTTTGTCATTCAAGAAAAGTGCGACGGCTGCAAGGGCGGCGAAAAGACCGCATGCATGTACATCTGCCCCAACGATCTGATGGTCCTGGACCCCACGGCCATGAAGGCCTACAACCAGGAACCCGATCAGTGCTGGGAGTGCTTCTCCTGCGTGAAGATCTGCCCCACCCAGGCGATCGAGGTGCGCGGTTATGCGGATTTCGTTCCGTTGGGAAGCAGCATCATGCCGATGCTGGGCACCGAGGATGTCATGTGGACCTGCAAATTCCGCAACGGCCTGATCAAGCGGTTCAAGTTCCCCATCCGGACCACTCCGGAAGGCGCGGCCAATGCCTACGAGAGCCTGAAGGGCAAGGACCTGGACAGCCAGCTTTTGAGCACGGAAGAGGCCGATGGCCGGCAGATGCCGAAGCCCAAGGAACTCGTGAAGTAGGCGGTACGGTTCTCACGAATATTTGCCGATCACTTACGACTATAATCTTTAAGGAGGAATCAATATGGCATTGCCGAACAAACCAAAGGGTGAACTCAAGGCCGTTAAGGATCCCGAAGTTGTCGAGAAGGAAGTGGACATCCTCATTGTCGGCGGCGGCATGGCTGCCTGCGGCACGGCTTTCGAAGTCAAGAAATGGCTGCAGCCGGACCAGACGGTTCTGCTGGTGGACAAGGCCGCTCTCGAGCGCTCCGGCGCGGTGGCCCAGGGGCTATCCGCCATCAACACTTACATCGGTGAAAACTCCCCGGACGACTACGTCCGCATGGTCAGAAACGACCTGATGGGCCTGGTGCGCGAAGACCTGATCTTCGACCTGGGCTGCCACGTGGACGACTCGGTGTGGCTGTTCGAGGAGTGGGGGCTGCCGATCTGGAAGAAGGACGAAGCCGGCAAGACCCTGGACGGCATTAAGGGTAAGAAGATGGGGACCCTGAAGGCCGGCGGCAAGCCGGTCCGTACCGGCAAGTGGCAGATCATGATCAACGGCGAATCCTACAAACGGATCGTCGCCGAAGCCGCCAAGAAAGCCATCGGGGACACCAATATTCTCGAGCGCGTTTTCATCGTCGAGCTGTTCCTGGACAAGAACAAACCCAACCAGATCGCGGGTGCGGCCGGCTTCTCGGTGCGTGAGAACAAAGTTTACATTATCAAATGCAAGACCTGCATGATCGCCTGCGGCGGCGCAGTCAACATCTATCAGCCGCGGT
>CAZEKN010000067.1:0-9959 GCA_964512755.1 uncultured Desulfatibacillum sp.
GCTGCAGATCGCTCTGTGGCTCTGGTTCACGGTGGTGTTCGCCAACTTTGCCGAAGCCGTGGCCGAAGGCCGGGGCAAGGCCCAGGCCAACACGCTGCGCAAAACGCGCACGCAGACGATAGCCCACCAGCGGGCACCCGGCGGAAAGACGCAGGATGTCCCGGCAGACCGCCTCAAGAAGGACGACGTGGTGGTGGTGGCCACCGGGGAGGTGATCCCTGCGGACGGCGAAGTGATCGAGGGGGCGGCTTCGGTGGATGAATCGGCCATTACGGGCGAGTCCGCTCCCGTCATACGCGAAGCCGGCGGGGACCGTAACTCGGTCACCGGCGGGACCAAGGTCCTGTCAGACCGCCTCGTGATCCGCGTCACCGCGAACCCGGGCGAAAGCTTCCTCGACCACATGATCCACCTGGTCGAAGGTGCTCAGCGCCAGAAAACACCCAACGAGATCGCCCTCACGATCCTGCTGTCGGCGCTGACGATCATCTTCCTCGTCGTGGTGATCACTTTGAAGTTTTTCGGCATCTATTCGCAGGTGAGCTTCTCGGTGACGGTGCTGGCGGCCCTGCTGGTGTGCCTGATTCCCACCACGATCGGCGGCCTGTTGAGCGCCATCGGGATCGCAGGGATCGACCGCCTCGTTCAAAAAAATGTGCTCGCCATGAGCGGCCGGGCGGCCGAAGCCGCCGGCGACGTGGACGTGCTCTTGCTCGACAAGACCGGCACGATCACCTTGGGCGACCGTCAGGCCACGGAATTCATACCGGCCGAAGGGGTGCGGATGGAGGAGATGGCCGATTCGGCTCAGCTGGCCTCTCTGGCCGACGAAACGCCGGAAGGACGGAGCATCGTCGTGCTGGCCAAAAAATACGGGCTGCGCGGCCGAGCCATGTCGGAGATGCCGGCAGCCGCCTTCATCCCCTTCAAAGCCGAGACGCGCATGAGCGGCGTGGACATTGACGGCCGCAACATTCGCAAGGGCGCTGCGGACGCCATCGCCCTCTTTACCGGGAGCCCGCTGCCACCCTCCGTGAATGAGGCGGTCGAACGCATTTCGTGTTCGGGCGGGACCGCCCTGGTAGTCGCCGAAAACACCAGGGCCGTCGGAGTCGTGCATCTCAAGGACATCGTCAAGGGCGGCCTGAAGGACCGCTTCGAACGCTTTCGTGCCATGGGGATCAAGACTGTCATGATCACCGGGGACAACCGGCTGACCGCCGCCGCTATTGCGAAAGAAGCCGGGGTCGACGATTTCCTGGCTCAGGCCCGGCCCGAGGACAAGCTCGCCCTGATCCGAAGGGAGCAGGCCGCCGGGCACCTGGTCGCCATGACCGGCGACGGCACGAACGATGCGCCTGCTTTAGCCCAGGCCGATGTGGGGGTCGCCATGAACACCGGGACCCAGGCCGCCAAGGAAGCGGGCAACATGGTGGACTTGGATTCCAACCCGACCAAACTCATCGAAATCGTCGAGATCGGCAAGCAGATGCTGATCACCCGCGGGGCGCTGACGACCTTCAGCATCGCCAACGATGTCGCCAAGTACTTCGCCATCATCCCGGCCATGTTGATGGCCACCTTTCCGGCCATCGTCCCGCTGAACATCATGGGCTTGCACTCGCCGTTGAGCGCCATTCTGAGCGCCGTCGTCTTCAATGCGCTCATCATCGTCGCCCTCATACCGCTGGCGCTGCGCGGGGTGGAGTTCAAGCCGGTCACCGCGGCGGTGATGCTGCGCCGCAACCTGCTGATCTACGGGCTGGGCGGGGTGGTGGCCCCTTTTGTCGGCATCAAGGCCATCGACCTTGCCGTCGGGGCCTTGCATCTGGTCTAGCCCGGGAGGCTTTCAAATGAAAAATGCAATTTTCGAGCTTCGCATCGCCGCCGTCGCGACGCTTTTGCTGGCCGTCGTTCTCTGCGGCGCTTATCCCCTGGTGGTATGGGCGATCGCCCAAGGGCTGTTCCCCCACGAGGCCGGAGGTTCCCTGGTCCAGCGCAGCGGGGAGACCGTGGCCTCCGAGTTGATCGCCCAGAGTTTCACCACCCCGAAATATTTTCACTCCCGCCCCTCGGCCGCCGGGGAAGCAGGCTACGATGCCGCCGGTTCCTCCGGGAGCAACCTGGGACCGATCTCGAAGAAGCTGCTGGATGCCGTCAAGGAGCGTGTAGCGGCCTACCGCACGGCAAACGGTCTCCCCCCCGAGACGCGGATTCCGGCCGACGCGGTTACGGCGTCGGGCAGCGGTCTCGACCCTCACATCAGCGTGGCCAATGCACGGCTCCAGGCGCCGAGGGTAGCCCGGGAGCGGGGCAGGGGCGAGGAGGAGATCAAAAAGCTCGTCCGCGCGCACACCGAGGGCCGCGATCTCGGCGTCTTCGGGGAGCCACGGGTCAATGTGTTGAAACTCAATCTCGCTTTAGGCCGAAACAAGTGAGCTCTTGCGGGATTCAGATTCCGAACTGCTTGCGTTTGCGCCAAAGGGTGGCCTGGTCAATCCCCAGGACGTCGGCCGCTTCCTGAAGGGATTTGGTCGCGGCCAGCACTCGGCGGATATGGTTTTCCTCAACTGCGGCCAGGGGCACCCGATCGCCCACCTGGATGGGAGGGTGGTGGGGCGAAACGGACTCCGGGAGATTCTCGACGCCGATGACGTCTCCGGGGCAGAGAATGGCCGCGCGCTCGATGACGTTGCGCAGCTCGCGGATGTTGCCCGGCCACGGGTAGGTCCGCAGCGCCCGCAGCGCATCCTCCGAGAATCCCCGAAAGACCTTGTGGTTCTGTGCACCGAAAAATCCGAGCATGGCCGTGGCCAGAAGCTCCGTGTCATCCGGGCGGTCGCGCAGGGGAGGGATCTCGATCTGAATCACATTGAGCCGGTAGTATAGATCCTCCCGGAATCGGCCCGCTTTGACTGCTTGCTCCAGATCGGCATTGGTGGCCGCCAGGATGCGGACGTCCGCCCTGCGGGTGCGCTGGCCACCCACCTGCTCGTATTCGCGGTCCTGGATGAAGCGCAGCAGCTTGGGCTGGATGGTATGCGGAAGCTCCCCGATCTCATCGAGAAAGAGGGTGCCGCCCTCGCAAGCCGCGACCCGGCCCGGGTTGTCCCGTAGCGCTCCGGTGAAGGCGCCCTTCACATGCCCGAACAGCTCGCTTTCGAGCAGCTCCGCGCTCAGGGTCGGGCAGGAGATGATCCCGAGCGGCTTGGATGCTCGCTGGCTCCATGCATGGATGGCGCGCGCCAGAACGCTCTTGCCGGTGCCGCTCGGGCCCCGGAGCATCAGTACGGCTTCGGAAGGCGCCACCTGCCGGGCCAGCTCGATGGCGCGCTGCATTCCGGCGTGATGGGACTTGAAGAGAATTTCGGGGTGCACGCGCTCCAGGTCTTCCTGGAGCCGGGAGATGCGCTGCTCCATGGCCTGCAGGGTCGCGATGCGCTCCGTCACCAACGCCACCTGGTCGGGCTTGAAGGGTTTGGGAATGTAGTCGGTCGCTCCCCGCCGAATGGCTTCCACAGCCGTATCGATCGAGGCATAGGCGGTGATGACCACGATCTTGAGCCAGGGGCAGGCAGCCCGCAAGGCAGAAATCAAGTCCATCCCGCTTTCCGTTCCGAGCCTCAGGTCGACAAACGCCAGGTCGAACGCCTGCAGCGCTGCTTCGTTCTGAGCGTCCGTCACATTGCCGACGGCGGTCACCCGGTGGCCGTAGCCTTCCAGACAAACCCCGAGCGTTTTGCGGATGTTGGGCTCGTCGTCGATGACGAGGATATTCAACGGTCCGGGCTTATGATCCGCAGGCTTTTGCATAAATGCTCTCTTGCAGTGGAAGGAGTCTGGCAACCGACAAACTCTAACACCGGTGCTTTTTGCTGTAAAGCGTGAGGAATCAAAATAGTCATCCCCCTCGCTGGAGGGCGTTGGCTTGACACTCAGCCATATCGAGTTTATAAGAACTACACATGATAAAGGGGAGTAGCAGCTACCTGCGGTAACAGAGGTAGTCCATTCTCCGACATTTCGGTGGATCAATCCACCCGGAATTGGAATTGCTGCAGTACTGCAGTTTTTGCCAGACCTTTATCCCATGCATTTGGTTGCAGCGGGTAAAGGTTTTTCTTTTACCTGCAATGGCACCATATTGGAGGTAAAAGACTGATGCTCGCCAATTCGTATTGCTGCTTTTACACCCGTTTCTTTATCCGGCAACCGCGTCCTCCCACTTCCCTTCGTCATTCTAATAAATTTCAGGCGATGCTTCCACCTCTTGCCGAAGGCCAGCGGTCTGCAAATGGAAGCCCAGCCAGCCGCTACAGGCGTCGTGTGATTTCTGCTGAATGCAAAATACGTCCAACATAGGGATAGGAGACTCGTCAATGATTCAAAAATCAGACCTGCTGACATCATCCGACAAGGAGATAGCCCCCCGCTGGTCTACGCTGTCTTGCGAGGCCGTCTTCTCAAAGCTGAAATCTTCTCCTTTGGGTTTGACCCATGCAGAGGCGTCTAAACGCCTGGCTGAATTTGGTCTGAACGAGTTGCAGGCAGCCAGGCGCATCTCGCCCTGGCGAATACTGCTAGAGCAGCTCAAAAACATCCTCATACTGATCCTCATAGCTGCAACGGTGGCCTCCGCATTTCTGGGGCATGCCGTCGAGGCCATTGCGATCACCCTCATCGTATTTTTCGCGGTTATACTGGGCTTTGTGCAGGAATACCGTGCTGAACGTGCGATTGAGGCCTTGCGCCAAATGGCCGCACCGACGGCCAACGTCATACGAGACGGCAAAGAAGCAGAATTGCCGGCACGCGACCTCGTGCCGGGCGACGTGTTTCTCCTGCGCGCCGGGGACAAAGTGCCAGCTGATGCGAGGCTGTTTGAGTCCGTCAACCTGCAGGTCGAGGAGGCTCCCCTTACGGGCGAATCCGTTCCGATAGAAAAACACGTGGCTCCCATCAATGGGGAGGCGGCGATCGGCGATCGTAAAAATATGGTGCATGCCGGCACCGCGGCCACCTATGGGCGTGGCCGGGCCGTCGTCGTTGAGACCGGCATGAACACGGAATTCGGTAAGATCGCCCGTATGATCCAAACGATTGAATCCGGCAAAACCCCCTTGCAGGAGAACCTGAATCGGCTGGGCCACACCCTGGCACGCGCCGCGTTTGTCATCGTGGCACTTATTGTCGCCGTCGGGTTGTTTCGGGGCACCCCTTTTATCGAAATGCTCATTTTCGGTATTGCCCTGGCAGTGGCCGTTGTTCCGGAGGCACTGCCGGCAGTGGTCACGATTTCACTCGCCTTGGGCGTCCAGAGAATGGTCAAACGCAATGCCCTTATTCGCCGCCTTCCGGCCGTGGAGACCCTCGGCAGCACATCGGTTATTTGCTCGGACAAGACCGGCACTCTAACGAAAGATGAAATGACCGTGCGCCGGATTTTCGTGGGTGGGAAAATGCTGGAAGTCTCCGGGGCCGGTTATGAGCCACGCGGCCAGTTTATATACGACGGGTTAGTCATTGACCCGCCCGAATCTCTCAAATTGCTGCTGCAAGCCGCCGCATTAGCATCAGACGCTGTCGTCACTTACAGCGCTTCTGATAAGCGTTGGCAGATCAAGGGGGATCCGACAGAGGGCGCCTTGGTGGTCGCCGCAGCAAAGGCGGGTTTGGAGAAGAGCAATCTGGACGCGCATTTTCCTCGTACCGGTGAAATCCCGTTTACCTCGGAAACCAAACGAATGACGACGCTGCACGCGGTTCCGGACGGTGGGATGGCTTATTCCAAGGGAGCGCCGGAGACCATCATCGGCTCGTGTGTGCGAGAGTTTAACGAATCCGAAAGCGTGGCGCTCGAGGCTGCTGGAAAGGAAAAGATACTGGAGGCCGCGCGCCGAATGGCGGCGGATGCACTCCGCGTGCTTGCCATCTCCGTTAAACCTGAAGCCACCATGGAAAATGCCGAGCGGGATATGACCTTCCTCGGATTGGTGGGCATGATCGACCCTCCGCGACCGGAGGCCAAAACTGCAATCGAGAAGTGCGAACAGGCAGGCATCAAGGTGGTCATGATTACAGGGGATCACCCCGTCACCGCCCAGGCGGTGGCTCGTGAACTGGGGATCCTCAAAAGCGGGCGAGTCGTCACCGGTGCCGAACTAGAGGTAATCAGCGATGAAGCCTTGGAAGCTGAGGTCGAGCAAATAGATGTTTATGCCCGAGTGTCTCCGGCGCATAAACTGCGCGTCGTCGAGGCGCTGCAAAAAAGAAGGCACATCGTCGCGATGACGGGCGATGGTGTCAATGACGCGCCCGCGCTGAAGAAGGCCGACATCGGCGTGGCAATGGGGATTACCGGCACGGATGTATCCAAAGAGGCCGCCGCCATGACGCTTACGGACGACAACTTTGCTTCCATCGTGGCGGCCGTGGAGGAAGGCCGGGGGATTTTCGACAACTGCAAGAAATATCTCATGTTCCTCCTGTCTGCCAACACCAGCGAGATCGTTCTTATGGCCGGCGCCGCATTGCTGGGGCTGCCGATGCCACTGACCGCAGTTCAGATCCTGTACGTCAACCTGGCGACAGATGGACTGCCAGCCTTGGCACTGGCTGTCGACCCGCCCGAACGGGACATCATGCTTCGCAAACCGCGAAACCCCCGCGCCGGCATCTTCACCCGCCCGGTTGTTACACTCATGATCGCCGGCGGGTTGTGGTCGGCGGCGGTCAATCTCTGCCTGTTTGCCTGGGCGTTGGGTTCTGGTTACAGCAGTGAGCAAGCCATGACGATGACATTCGTGTCTTTGGTGCTGATACAATTCTTCATGGCGTATAACTTCAGATCGGAGCGGCTCTCATTGCTCTATAAGCCTTTCGCCAACAAATGGCTTAACCTCGCTGTCGCCTGGGAACTGCTGCCCTTGGCAGCGGTTCTATATGTGCCCTTCATGCAGGAGGCCTTCAGCACGTATGGTCTTCAATACTCGGAATGGGCTGCAATCTTGATCGCGGCGGGCACCATATTCCCCATGATGGAACTCGTAAAAGGGATGCTTCGACGTGGCTGGTTTGGTGCAATCGATTAACAGGGAAAGCGCTCTGAAACCATGTATCAAATTGTTGAGAATTCTTGCGTTTTTGATGGTGTAGATCCGATCGGTTGACACAGCCGCAGCCGCTCTGTATTTTGGCGCTCGTCAGGCGTGGCCTAAACTTTTCCCTTGCAATCGCTATTGGAATAAACGTCCGAGGAGCCCCATGGATATCACCACCGCAGCTCTGACCATCCTGGGTTTGGCCGTCTTTGAATCCATCACCAGCATCGACAACGCCATCATCAACGCCGAAGTCCTGGCCACTATGCAGGCGAGAGCGCGGCGCTGGTTTCTGACCTGGGGCATCGCCATCGCCGTCTTCGGCGTGAGAGGCCTGCTGCCCTGGCTGATCGTCTGGGTCATGGCGCCGGGCCTCAACCCCTGGCAGGCACTCACGGCGACGTTTACGGACGACCCGGCGGCGCAGAAGGCGATACAAGATAGCGCCCCGATCTTGCTCATCGGCGGCGGCGTGTTTTTCATTTTCCTGTTCTGCAACTGGTTGTTTCAGGAACCCAAGAAATTCGGGCTGCCCGGCGAGGATTTTTTTGCGCGGCAAGGGGCCTGGTTTTACGCAGTGGTCTCGGTGGTCCTGATGCTGATCGTCTGGTTTGCGCTAAAGAAAGATCCCATGCTGGGGTTCGGCGCGGTGGTGGGGTCGACGGCCTTTTTCATCACGCATGGGTTCAAGCGCTACGCCGAGTCCCAGGAGGAACGGCTGCTGCATGATGAGACGTCCATGTCGGACATCGCCAAGATCCTCTACCTCGAGGTGATCGACTCCACCTTCTCGATCGACGGGGTGGTGGGGGCGTTCGCCTTCACGCTGTCGGTGCCTCTGATCCTGCTGGGCAACGGCATCGGCGCCATCGTCGTGCGGCAGCTCACGATCTATAATTTGGAAAAGATCAAGAAGTATATCTATCTCAAAAACGGCGCCATGTACTCCGTGCTGGTGCTCGGTTTGGTGATGCTGGCGCACGGCTACGGCATGCACATCCCCGAATGGCTGGCGCCGTTGGCGACCATCGTTATCGTCGGGTATTTTTTCTGGAAGTCCTGGAGACACGCCAGGTCGGCGGCCGACTGACCCGCCGCCGCTTAGGGGCTGCAAGGGCCTCACGGCCTCGCGGGTGCAAAAAGGTGAAAGGCTTGGTCAAGATTCTGGCCGGTGCCGTCTGCATTTACGCGGTTTACTGCGTCCTGCTGTTCTTGGTCCAGCGGCAGGTCATTTTCCCCCGTTATATGATACCGGCTCCACCGGCGCCGGACTACAAGACTCTGGGAGTCGAGCCGTTGTGGTTGGAGGCTTCCTTCGGCAGGGTCGAGGCGTGGTACCTGCCCCCGACATCGGCTGAAAAGAAGGCGCCGGCGGTCATTTTCGCTCACGGCAACGGCGAGCTGATCGATTATTGGCCGAACGAGCTGGGGCGTTTCGCGGCCATGGGGGTCGGCCTGCTCCTGGTGGAATACCCCGGCTATGGACGATCGGCGGGGTCCCCTTCTCAAGAAAGCATCTCCGAGACCTTTACGCTGGCCTATGATCTTCTGGCCGCCCGTTCCGACGTCGATCCGGACCGCATCATTCTATTCGGCCGCTCGCTGGGCGGCGGTGCGGTCTGCGATCTGGCACTCAAACGGCCGTCCGCCGCCGTCATTCTCATGTCCGCCTTCAAAAGCGTGAGCGCCTTTGCGGTTCGATACCTGGCACCTGCGTTTCTGATCCGCGACCCGTTCGACAACCTGGCGGCGGTCCGGCATTACCCGGGGCCCGTGTTAGTCATCCATGGGGACTCCGATGAAGTGGTCCCGTTCAGCCACGGGCAGGGCCTGCACGCTGCCGCCCGGAACGGGAAAATGATCGTCTACCCGGCCGGCCATAACGATTGCCCCTCGGATTGGGCGGTTTTCTGGCGCGATGTTGAGGAGTTCCTGCAGGCCGCCGGGATCCTTTGAACGATAACCATTAGCCCGGTTTTAGGATTGGTTCAGAGATTCACGGAAAGAAAAGCCCTGCGGCTCAGTTCTAAAAACGTTGAATCGATGTGAGAGGCCGATGATGCTGAGATATGCGCTTTTCGGTTTGGCGGTGTTTAGCTTTGGAACGTTGAATCAGCCTTTGCAAGCGCAGACTCTCCCGGCAGCAGATTCCGAACCTGGCATTTTTTACGGTTTCCGGCTCGGATTGTTGGCTCATGACGTTGGCAGGCTTTGGAGCTATACCCGTTCGGAAGGCGGTGCGGACGT
Source organism: uncultured Desulfatibacillum sp. (assembly GCA_964512755.1). GTDB lineage: Bacteria > Desulfobacterota > Desulfobacteria > Desulfobacterales > SpSt-501 > SpSt-501. The sequence continues at coordinate 9,348 of CAZEKN010000067.1, forward strand.
CAATGCGGAGATGGTATTCAGAAAGCCGAGTTTCACGCTCTGGGGCGGAACCATTCTCCCCAACGTCGGGTTCAGCATCAACAGCCAGGGCGACACCAGCAAGATCTATGGCGGGGTGTTGTGGGAATTCCTGTTCAGCAACGGGTTCTTTTTCAATATCGGCACCGGTCTCGCCTTTCACAACGGCCAGTTGGAATCCGACGATTCCAACAAGAAGCAGCTGGGGTCCCGTATTCTCTTTCGCGAACCCATCGAGTTCGGTTTCACGTTTTTTGAACGCCACCGCATCTCGATCCTGTTCGACCACATTTCGAACGCCGATCTGGCCGAACCCAATGAGGGTTTGGATACCCTCGGGGTGCGCTACGGCTATCAATTTTGATGACTTTGTAAATAGTCCAATCTCTGCGTTGCGTTTTCCCGATTAGCGATCCTCAGGCAGATAGAGCGTATGTTTCCCGGGGATGCTGTTGGGGCTGATGTAAACGCTGCGGGTGCCGGCAGGGGATTCGACCTCTCCGATGTAAGGGTAGTCGCCCGGCTCCGATTGTTCGCTCTTCTCGAAGATTTCGAGCGCCGCTGAAAACAGCTCGCTGACTTGCGGGGAGATCG
>CAZEKN010000068.1:0-9803 GCA_964512755.1 uncultured Desulfatibacillum sp.
CCCGAACGAATTCCGGTGGGGCCCGTTCCGCATGGATAATTTCGTGGCCGCCTCTCATATCGGTGTGCGCGGCCTTCACAATGATTACCGCTGGCCTGGAATCGGGTCGGCCATGGTTGTCAGCCTGAAACACGTCCCAGGAGAGCGGGAAGCGGCCTTCACCCGAGTCCCCTCGACGCTGAAAATGGCGGTTACTGCCTTCCTGCAGCTGGAAAACGTCGAAGCAGGGCTCCGCGACGGCCGGCTGGAAGGAAAGCTTGCGCTCTACACCAACCAGGAAAGCACATCGGTCAGCGTCGCTGGCCGCACGGTTCCCATAGAGTTCGGGTTGACCTCTGCTCTGGCCTACACCCTGGAAGGGTCGCAAGTCTACGCGCTGGAGCTCAAGGGACTGCTTTCGGGTGACCTCCAGCTGTTCAAAAATACCGCCCGTTTCAAGGACAACGTGTTTCTCATGGCGCCTTACCGTCCCGGTCGGATTCCGTTGGTGCTCGTTCACGGAACGGCTTCCAGCCCGGCGCGCTGGGCGCAAATGCTAAACGAAATCCTCAACGACCGGGAACTGTGGAACCGTTACCAGGTCTGGCTGTTCACTTACAACACCGGCAACCCCGTTCTGTACTCCGGCGGGATCCTCACGCAAGGACTCCGCAGCGTGGTTCAAGAACTCGACCCCGAGGGCAAGGATGACGCCCTGCGGAAAATGGTGGTCATCGGCCACAGCCAAGGGGGGTTGCTCACAAAGCTGACCGCCATCGACAGCGGCAATCGTTTCTGGGATCGCGCTTTCACCGTCCCTATCGATCAGGTCGACGTCTCATCCGATACGCGCGAGCTGCTCCGGCGCAGTTTTTTTTACGAACCCCTGCCCTTTGTCCAGCGCGTCGTTTTCATCTCCACGCCGCACCGCGGCAGCCATTTATCGAAGGGTTATGTCACCGATTTGTTGAGGCGTCTGATTTCGTTGCCTTTCACGCTGTTAAGCCCGCTGCAGGAGGTTTTCGAAAGGAGTCCCGAGGCCGTCACGGCACGTGCGATGACGGCTGAAATCCCGCGCAGCACCGACAACATGAACCCCGACAGCGAGTTCATCAAAACCTTTTCGTCGATCCCTATCTCACCCGGCATCATCGCCCACTCCATCATTGCCGTGGATAACCCCGAAGACCCGAAGGAGGAGTGGGATGACGGGGTAGTGGCCTACAGCAGCGCCCACATCGATGGTGTCGCCTCCGAGTTCATCGTTCACTCCGGCCACTCCGCGCAGGAATCGCCTCTGGCCATCGAGGAGGTGCGCCGGATCCTCGTTGAGAATCTCAAGAACTGAGGAGGCAAACGATGGTGCGAGTTTTAAAGTGCGTCGGAGTATTCATCGGCGCTATAGTCGTCATCCTCATGACGGCTTGGGGGGCTTTGGCGATCTGGTATTCGAACCTTTCGGAGAGCTATGTGCGCACCGGCTTGGCCGGCCTGTTTGTGCTGGCCACCCTTCTGGCGTTCGTCTTTCTTCCCCGGCGGCTGAGAACCTTGGCCGGGTTTCTCGTGGTTTTTGCCGGCATAGTGGTCTGGTGGTTGAGCATCCCGGCTTCGAACGAACGGCACTGGCAGGCGCACGTGGCCGTTCTGCCCTATGCCACGGTTAGGGGCGAGCAGGTCACGATCTACAACATCCGCAACTTGAACTACCGGACCGAGACGGACTTCGACGTGCGCTACTACGACAGGACCTTCGACCTTAACCAGCTTGACTCGGCTGATTTGATCGCGGTCTACTGGATGGGAGATGCGATCGCCCACATCATGGTAAGTTTCGGGTTTCAGGAGAAGGACTTCGTGACCTTCTCGATCGAAACACGCAAGGAACAGGGCGAGGAATACTCGACCCTCAAGGGGTTCTTCAAACAGTACGAACTGATCTTCATCGTCGGCGACGAGCGCGACCTGATCCGGGTGCGCACCGACTACCGCAAACCGCCGGAGGACGTCTACCTCTATCGGGGCCGCCTGACGCCGGAGAACTCCCGGAAGTTCTTCATGGAGTATGTCCGCCAGATCAACTCCATGAAAGAAAAACCCGAATGGTACAACACGCTCACCACGAACTGCACCACGGACGTGGTTCGGCTCATCCGCGCCTATGGCGGTCAGGCTCGCTACAATTGGAAGGTGCTGCTCTCCGGCTACGCCCCCCAGTATGCGTACGAAAACGGATCGCTCGATACGCGCATCCCCTTCGAGGAACTCCGGAAACTCAGTTACATCAACCCCCAAGCCCGGGCTGTCGGCGACGACCCGCAGTTTTCGCGCAAAATCCGCGAAAGCCTTCCGCGGCCGCAAGCGAAATCGAATTGACAGCAACATCTGCGATGGTGACAACTTGAGAGACATGCTCCAAATATGCATATGGGATTTATTGCGTTCGTTGGCAACCGCACCAATTCTACTTAGGAGGTCATTGGTTTGGGTTTGACACGAACGGGGCAGTTGAGAAAAGGCCAAGATGTGAATGCTGCGTGCGCCCAGTGATTTTGCCCCTGCGCCTTATTGGCATCGACGAGAATATTGGAAAGGAGTTTTATGAAATTTGCGGTGAGGACAATCATGGTTGCGATATTTCTGTGTGCGGGGCTTACGCCGGTGCAGGCGGCCGAGGTCGATTTCGCCTTTTTGGAAACGAAATGGGCCACACCTGCTAAGGTAGAATTTATGAGGTTCTAAATCGCTGGCTTCCCAAAAATGGACTTGGATCTTGATCGGCTCCCCGGATGTTATGGCCTCCCGCGGTGAACCGCACCGACAGCATGCCTTCAACTGCCTGCCGGCCCGGTGCCGGTAGCGTGCTTCCACCTGCACCTCAAATAGCCACGCATGATATAGGAATGCAGCAGGTCATCGGCTAACCGGCAGCGGTCTATATTTGTTTTCCCAAGATCCGTCTCTGCCACGACTTCAAGTGAAAGAAAGGCCCCGCTATTATCTTCATCATCGTTAAGACCATAGGAAATCCCGCCGTAAACGTTACGAAACATACTCCAAGTCCTCATCTCGTGAACGGACCCTCTCTTGACGCCTCCGCGCGGTCGTGATCTTATGCTCTCATTTTATCGGTTGGCAGCCAGGCCAACCGATGTTCGAATGATGGTTTCAAACCAGAAAAGGAGCGCCACATGCCCGTTGCAGATTATCAAACCTATTGCCGGATGATCGATCGCGCGCTGGCGGGGCATTTCGCTTATCCCGCCTTCAACGTCACCTCCATGACCACCGCCAGCGCGGTCCTCCGAGGGCTGGCCGAATCCAGGAGCGACGGCATCATCCAGGTGTCGACCGGCGGCGGCGCGTTCGCGGCGGGTTCGATGGTGAAAGACATGGCGCTCGGCGCCATGGCCATCGCCGAGTATGTTCACCGGGTTGCCGACCGCTACCCGGTCTTTGTAGCGCTGCATACGGACCACTGTCCGGCGGACAAGCTGGACCAGTTCGTGAACCCCTTGATCGTGGAGACCGAACGCCGACGCGCCGGGGGGCTGCCCAACCTCTTCAACAGCCACATGTTCGACGGCAGCGCGCTGCCGCTCAAGGACAATCTGGACATCGCGGTCAAATTGCTGGAGCGCTGCCGTTCGAGCGAAATCATCCTGGAGATCGAAGCCGGAGTGGTGGGCGGTGAGGAGGACGGCGTCAAGGCGGAGGCTTCGGCCAAGCTCTACACCACGCCGGAGGACACCCTGGAGGTCGCCCGGAGGCTCAATTCGCTCAAGGGCGCCCGCTACCTGCTCGCCGCCACCTTCGGCAACGTGCACGGGGTCTACAAACCGGGCCAGGTGAAGCTCAAGCCCTCCATCCTGAAGGACTGTCAGGATGCGGTGGTAAGGGCGTACGGCGAAGCGGCGCGGTTTGCGCTGGTCTTTCACGGCGGATCCGGATCCACTCCCGCAGAGATCAGCGAGGCGGTGGACTACGGCGTGGTCAAGATGAACATCGACACCGACACCCAGTACGCCTTCACCCGCCCGATCGCCGACCACATGCTGAAAAACTACGACGGCGTCCTCAAAGTGGACGGGGAGGTGGGCAGCAAGAAGGCCTACGATCCCCGCACGTATCTGTCGGCGGCCGAGACGACCATGGCGAAGCGGGTGAAACAGGCCGTGAAGGACTTGCGCGGCGAGGGGACGACGCTTTTCGAAGCCTGAAGAGGATGAACCGATGTGTTTGCAACCGCAGCAGCTTGAAATTCAGAGCTTGGGTGAGTGCCGGATCGCCTCGCCCATCAAGGGGATCCGCTTCCTGGAAAACGGGGATCGAGTGCTGGTATCAGCCAGTCTGGACACCGTCAACGGGATCATCGCCGCAGGCGGCCAGCTGCCCGCCTTTGAAAAAGCAGGCCCCCGTTCGAAGATTTACTTCGATCCGTCCAAGCTCAAGTGCGGCATCGTCACCTGCGGCGGGCTCTGCCCGGGGCTGAACGATGTCATCCGTGCGGTGGTGTTGAGTCTGTATCACAACTACAAAGTCAAAACCGTGTTCGGCTTTCCTTACGGGTACGAGGGCCTCAGCTACCGGTTCGGGCACGCCCCGGTCGAACTGAACCCGGAGGCGGTCAGCCGCATCCACGAATACGGCGGGACGATCCTGGGGTCTTCGCGCGGCCACCAGGACATCAGCGAGATGGTCGACACGCTGGACCGTATGAACATCGGCATTCTCTTCACGATCGGCGGGGACGGCACGCTGCGCGGCGCCCAGGCGATCTCCGAGGAAATCCTGCGGCGCGGCCTGAAAATCAGCGTGGTCGGCATCCCCAAGACCATCGACAACGACATCTCCTACGTGGAGCGATCCTTCGGCTTCGAGACGGCCGTATCCGAGGCGGTCAAGGCCATCGACGCCGCGCACACCGAGGCCAAGGGCGCCCGCAACGGGATCGGGCTGGTCAAACTCATGGGCCGGGACTCCGGTTTCATCGCCGTTTACGCCTCCCTGGCGCGCAGCGATGTCAATTTCTGCCTGATCCCCGAATCCCCGTTTTCGCTGGATAAGCTGCTGGAGGGATTGTGCGACCGGCTGCAACGGCGCGGCCATGCGGTGGTCGTCGTGGCCGAGGGCGCCGGACAGGAGCTCATGCAGACCAGCGGCGAGCGGGACGCGTCGGGCAACCTCCGCCATGGCGACATCGGCGTCTTTCTGAAGGAGCGTATCGGAGACTATTTCCAAAAGCTGAAGATGGATGCCACGCTCAAATACATCGACCCGAGCTACACCATCCGCGGCGTGCCGGCCAATCCCCACGACTCCGCCTTCTGCCTGCTGCTCGGCCAGAACGCCGTGCATGCCGGCATGGCCGGCCGCACCAACCTGGTGGTCGGCTTCTGGATGGGCACCTTCACCCACGTACCCATCCCGCTGGCGGTTTCACAGCGCAAGAAAGTAGACCCGGAAAGCTGGGTCTGGAGCAGCGTCTTGACCAGTACGGGCCAGCCCAAGGAGATGCGCTGAGCTGTGGACGCTGATGACCTCCGGCAGGGCGGCGGCGCGGTGGTGATCGGCGGTTTCAGTTCGCTTAATTGAGATGGAAGGACTGTATGGCTCAATCAGGAATCAAACCGTATGCAGCCCTTCACGAGCTGTTGCCGTTTGAAAGGTTGCTGGCCGAAATTTCGACACTCTTCATCAATCTTCCCGCTGACCAGATAGACAAAGAAATTGATGGCGCCCAGCGCCGCATCTGCGAGCTTCTTGATATTGACCGTTCTACACTTTGGATAATTTCCGAAGACGATCCCGGGACGCTATTGCTTGCCCATATCTACCAGCCGCCGGGGATCCCCTCACCTCCCGAGCGGATGAGTGCAAGGGATTCTTTCCCTTGGACAACCCAAAAGGTCCTGGGCGGGGAAACGGTTGCCATTTCGAAAATGACCGAGCTTTCTGCGGAAGCAGGCCGTGACCGGGAGAACTACCGCCTGTATGGCACCCAGTCGACCGTGTTGGTTCCGTTGTCAGCAGGACGAGGGAGAGTATTTGGCGCCTTGAGCTTCGCCGTTACACATGAAGAGAGAGACTGGCAGAAGACGGTCGTGCAACAATTTCAATTGGTCGCGCAGATATTCGCCAATGCGCTCGCCCGGAAGCGAGCGGAACTTGAACTCGTGAAAAGCGAACAGAGACTGCGCCTGATCACGAATGCCTTGCCGGTGCTCATTGCCTACGTCGATTCCGATCAACGTTATCGTTTCAACAACGAGACCTATAGGGCATGGTTCGGCATCAGTCCGGAGGAGGCATTTGGGCGTACCATGCGGGAGGTGGTCGGCGAACGATTTTACCGGAGTGTTCTTCCGCATTTGGAGCGGGCTCTCTCGGGTGAACAGGTTCGCTACGCCCAGGATATTGAATTGGGTGAGGGGCGCACCGTCTCGTTGGAAGCCATATACGTTCCGGACATGGATGAAGGGGGTTTCGTGCGCGGACTCTATGTCCTGGCGATGGATGTTTCAGATCGAAATCACGCCAAGCAGGAGTCCAAACGCCTGCAGGATGAGCTCTTGCATGCCAGCCGCATCTCCACCATGGGTGAATTGGCCGGGGCGCTCGCGCACGAGATCAACCAGCCCTTGAGCGCGATCATGAGCAACGCCCAGGCGGCCAAGAGATACCTGAACGCTCCGGTCCCCGATATGGAAGAGATAAAGGAGATCCTAAACGACATCGTACAAGAGGACGCCCGCGCCGGCGAGGTCATCAATCGCCTGCGGGCACTTTTGAAAAAGACCAAAACCGAGTTAGAGCCACTTGACCTCAATCTGGTTTTTCGAGAGGTGGTCGGGCTTTTGCACAGCGATGCCGTGATACGGGATGTCACGGTTTCTACCGAACTCGACCCCTCGCTCCCTTTGGTGAGCGGGGACCGGATTCAGTTGCAGCAAGTTGCCTTGAACTTGATGTTGAACGCTTTCGAAGCTATGAATGAACGCTCGAATAAAGAGCGGTGGGTTCTGATTCAGACCGGCCTGAAAGACTCTCAGATCCTGGCAGCCGTAGCCGACAACGGCAAGGGGATTCCGATCGGAGGCGGCGAAAAAATCTTCAACGCGTTTTTCACCTCCAAACCACAGGGTTTGGGCATGGGACTGTCCATTTGTCGCTCGATCATCAACAGCCATCATGGTCAGCTTTGGTTTGAAAACAACCCTGACCGAGGAGCGACCTTTTATTTCAGTCTGCCGGTTCCGGCTGTAGAAAAGAATTTAAAGAGAGAATGACAGAACGCCTTCCCACTGTTTTTGTGGTGGATGACGACGCCTCGGTTCGCAAGGGCCTGCTGCGCCTGCTGAAGTCGGCCGGCTACCGTCCGGAAAGCTGCGCTTCGGCTGAAGAATTTCTCGAGCGCTGGGAGCGGGACCCGGCTCCGGGTTGCGTGCTGCTCGATATCCAGATGCCCGGTTTGGATGGACTTCAACTGCAACAAAAGCTGCAAGCTTGCGCGGTTTCGATTCCGATCATTTTCATCACCGGCCATGGCGACATTCCGTCGAGCGTATCCGCCATGAAAGCCGGCGCCGTTGATTTCCTTCCAAAGCCGATCCACGATGAAGACCTGCTCAGAGCGGTCCGCGAGGCCATCCAGCAGGATCGAAAAGAACGCACCGAGCGCGCCGAACGTGATGCAGTGGCCGAGCGTTTCCAGACCCTGACCCCGCGCGAACGCGCGGTGATGGCGTTGGTGGTTCGGGGGATGCTGAACAAACAGATCGCCTTTTCGCTGGGGGCCAGCGAGAAAACCGTTAAGATCCACCGCGGGCGGGTGATGGAGAAAATGAAAGTCTCGTCGGTCGCCGATCTGGTGCGGGCTGCGGAGAAGATCGACACGATCCCGGGCCTCCCCAAGCCGATAGAATAGCGCCCTCTGGAAAGCGTGCTTTGCCTGCATCGCCGAGCCATAGGACCAAAGTCCTATTCTAACCTCGGCAACCATTCTGGTAGAGAAGCTGTCAATTTGGTTGACCAAAAGGAGAATGGCTATGTTCACCCATATTCTGTGTCCTACCGATTTAAAAGAAAGAGCCTTCATCGCCTTGAAGAAGGCCGTTCAGATCGCCCACCAATTCAATGCCAGGATCACGATGCTGAACGTCCACGACGAGTTCCTCAACAAAGAGGAGCGCGAGATGCTGAGGGTCAGCTTCGATTCTTTGAAAGCCGAATACGCAAAAGTCGCCGTTGAATCGCGCGAGCAGATGCGCGCGGCGATCCGCCAGCTGAATGCCGAAGACATCCAGGTGGCCTATAAGTTGAGCGAGGGAAAGCCAGCCAAGAAAATTGTGAAAGTGGCGGAGAAACTGGGCGTCGACCTCATCGTCATGGCCACCGACGGCAGGGACAGCATCAAGGATTTCGTAACCGGCACCATCACAGAGCATGTCATCAACCACGCCCCCTGCCCCGTGCTGGTCATCCCGTACAAACTGATGCCATGAGCAGCGTAAATGAGGTGGACACCCACGGGGCGAGGCGCGGCTCCCAGTCTGAGCAGAAAGAAGGGAATATGAAGAAGCAGGTAAGGGAAGCGCTTGAGAATGCGAGGGCCAATTTGGATCAGGCCATTGCGGGCCTCGAAACCATTCCCGAAATACAGGACGAGACCGTGGGATATACCGCTCACAAGCTAAAAAACTACCTGACCATCGTCGGCGCAACAGCGGAGCTGCTTGAGGTTTATCTGGCAGGCCATACGGATGAGCAGGTGCTAATCTGGGTCGAAGGTCTGCAGCATGCCGTCTACTTGATGAAACACGATATCGGGCGGCTCATGTTTTCAGCCAATGGAACGGAGCCGACGTTCAAGCTTGAGAAGGTGGACATGGCGCTGCTTGCATTCCGGGCCTGCAACTTCTACCGCCACAAGGCCGCTTGGAAGAAAATACAGATCCACTCCGAACTCCTGCCCGATTGCTGCATGGCGTGGACCGATCGCGTGGCCGTTGCCGCTGTTTTGGACAACCTGCTGTCGAACGCGCTGAAGTTCTCGGAAAACGGAAAGCAGATCCGGGTCCATGTGCGCACCGAGCAGGACCATATTATCTGCACGGTGGGTGATGAAGGCCCCGGTCTCAGTGCGGAAGATCAGAAGCGATTGTTTCAGAAGGGCGTCCGGTTGTCGAATCCTCCGACAGGCGGTGAGCAGACGATGGGCTACGGGCTTGCCATCGCTAAGGATCTGGTGGAGAAACTCGGCGGGAGCATTGGGTGCGAAAGCCAACCGGGGCGAGGCGCCAAATTCCACGTCCGACTACCAGCCTTCAAGGAGATCCCCTGAGGACCGGGCTGTCGCCAGAAAGATGTTTCGATTCGTCTCCTCTTTCGGCGTCTCAGGGAAGATTGCAGAATAGCACCATATCGTAACGGCAAGACATCACCCCAAGGAGGGAATATGGCACTCAAAGTGAACACCGCTATCAGACGGCCGGGCATTTTTGTCGTGGTCCCCATCGGGTCCATCGACGCTGGTGGCAATGCGATCTTCCAGGAAAGGGTCAACTCCGTTCTCAACCAGAATCCCGATGTGATTATTTTCGACATGGAGCACGCGGACTATATCAACAGCATGGGGATCCGCGTGCTGGTCAAAGCCAAGAAAGCCATAAAAAAGAACGGGGGCAAGATCATGTTCATCAACCTCCAGCCTCCGATTAAGAAGGTATTCGACATCCTGAATGCCCTGCCGTCGCTCAAGGTATTTGCATCGATCGAGGAACTCGATGGCTACCTCGATGCCATGCAGACCGGATCGCATCTGACCG